>NZ_JBMNDS010000011.1:60435-64017 GCF_052543295.1 Streptomyces sp. SAS_270 | reverse complement strand
CCCCCCCCCCCCCCCCCCCCACCACCTCGGGCTCTCCTGCGAGCACCCGGTCCAGGGAGAGGACCTGGCGTACCGACAGGGCGGGTTCCAAGGTGGTGGTGGCCATAACGACGTTCCCTTGCTCAGGTCCTGGCTCAGGTCCTACTGGATACACCTCAGTGCGCGCTCCAGGATCGCCGCGCCCTCCTCCGCCTCCGCGACGGTGAGGGTGAGCGGTGGTGCGATCCGCAGTGCGCTGGTGTTGTGCCCGCCGCCCTTGCCGATCAGCAGGCCTTCCTCGCGGGCCGCTTCGAGCACCGCCGCGGCGCCGTTCGGGTCCGCCTCGTCGGTGCCGGGCCTGACCAGCTCGACGCCGATCATCAGCCCGCGCCCGCGCACCTCTCGTACGCCCGGGTGCTGCGCGGCGATCGCCCGCAACCGCTCGATGAGCAGGCCGCCGACGCGCCGGGCGTTGCCCTGGAGGTCGTGTTCGAGGAGGTAGGTGAGGTTGGCGAGCCCCGCGGCCATGGTGATCTGGGTGCCGCCGAAGGTCGAGATGGAGTTGGAGTCCAGGCAGTTCATGATCTCGGCGCGGGCGACGACCCCGCCGATGGACATGCCGTTGCCGATGCCCTTGGCGAAGGTGAGGATGTCCGGCGGGCCCGAGGCGTCGTGCGCCTGCCAGCCCCAGAAGTGGTCGCCGGTACGGCCCCAGCCGGTCTGCACCTCGTCGGCGATCCAGAGGATGCCGTGCTCCTTGAGCACCTCGCGGAAGGCCGCGTACAGGCCGTCGGGCGGCGAGGTGAAGCCGCCGACGCCCTGGACGGGTTCGGCGATCAGCGCCGCGGGCGGACGGACGTGGCCGAGCAGGTCCCTCAGGTCGTCGACGCAGGCCGCGATGAAGTCGGCGTCGCCGAGATGCGCGTACGGGCCGCGGGTGCGGATGCCACCGTGGACGTACAGCGTCTGGAGCGGGGACAGCGAGGTCGGCGACCAGCCCTTGTTCCCGGTGATGCCGACCGCGCTGAAGGAGCGGCCGTGGTAGCTGTTGCGCATCGCCAGGATCTGGTTGCTCCTCCGGTACGACGTCGCCAGCAGCAGAGCCGTGTCGTTGGCCTCGGTGCCGGAGGTCGTGAAGAAGACGCGCGCGTCCGGGATGCCGGACAACTTGGCGACGCGCTCGGCGAGTTCGACCATCGGCCGGTTGAGGTAGAGCGTGGACGAATGGATGATCCGCCCGGCCTGCTCGGTCACCGCCTTCGTCACCTCGGGGAGCGCGTGCGCGGTCATCGTGGTGAGGATGCCGCCGAAGAAGTCGAGGTATTTGTTGCCCTGCGCGTCCCAGACGTACCGGCCCTCGCCGTGCGTGAGCTCGATGGGGTCGGCGTAGTACGTCGCGAGCCAGTCGGGCAGGACGGCCTGGTGGCGTGCGTACAGGTCGGTCACGGCTGCACCAGCCCGTCGTAGGCGTCGGGTCGTCGGTCGCGGTAGAACGCCCACTGCTGCCGTACTTCCTCGATCAGGTCGAAGTCGAGGTCGCGGACGACGAGTTCCTCGGCCTTGTCGCTGGCCGTCTCGCCCACGAACCGGCCGCGCGGGTCGACGAAGTACGAGGTTCCGTAGAAGTCGTTGTCCCCGTACTCCTCCTCGCCGACCCGGTTGATCGCGGCGATGTAGTACTCGTTGGCGACGGCGGCCGCGGGCTGCTCCAGCTGCCAGAGGTAGGCGGACAGTCCGCGGGAGGTGGCGGAGGGGTTGTAGACGAGTTGGGCGCCGTTGAGCCCCAGTTGCCGCCAGCCCTCGGGGAAGTGGCGGTCGTAGCAGATGTAGACGCCGATCCTGCCGACCGCGGTCTCGAAGACGGGCCAGCCGAGGTTGCCCGGTTTGAAGTAGTACTTCTCCCAGAAGCCCTTCACCTGGGGGATGTGGTGCTTGCGGTACTTGCCGAGGTAGGTGCCGTCGGCGTCGATCACGGCCGCGGTGTTGAAGTAGAACCCGGACTGCTCTACCTCGAACACGGGCACGACGATGACCATGCCGGTCTCGCGCGCGAGCTCCTGCATACGACGGACGGTCGGCCCGTCGGGCACGGGCTCGGCCCAGCGGTAGTGCTCGGGCTCCTGGACCTGGCAGAAGTAGGGCGCGTTGAAGACTTCCTGGAAACCGATGACCTTGGCGCCCTGCCGGGCCGCCTCGCGGGCGTGCTCCTCGTGCTTAGCGACCATGGATGCGGTGTCGCCGGTCCAGGTGGCCTGAACCAGAGCGGCGCGTACGACGTTGGCCATGAGCTGCTCCTTCGGCGGGACGTCAGAGCTTCTACGCCCGTAGACAAAGGCTGTAGAGGCTTGAAAGTAAGCCTCCCGAGCAGCCTTGCCAAGACCATCGTCGTTAACCCGCTGAGTCGATCACGTTTCACACCCCTGTGGGTGAGCGGCACACCGCCGCTCCGGGCCTCAGGCGGTGAAGCCCGCGACCCGGAGCGCGTGGACGAGATCCCAGTGGCGTTCGTCCGAGACACCCTGGGCCGCCTCCAGCAGAAGGGGGACCAGGCGCTGCGGGTCGGCCTCCGCGCTGCGGGCCGCCTCCTCGGGCGTACGCATGCGTACGTAGGCGTCCAGGAGCGCTCGGACCTCGCGCGTCCGTCCCTCTTCGGCGAGAGCGAGCACGGCCTTGCCGATCTCCGGAGCGGGCCGTAGGACGCCCTGCCGAAGCATCTGCTGTCCGTCCGCCGTACGGCCCGCCGCGACCAGCGCGTCCGCGGCGGAGACCAGCCTGTCGGCGGGCAGCGAGGCCGCCTCCCACAGCAGGGTGGCCCAGTCGGCGTCGAGCCCCGCGCGGTGCAGTTCGGCGGCGAGCAGCGGGAAGCGTGCGGCGGGCCAGTACGCGGCCTCGACGAGGATGCCGTGCGCCTCGCCGCTGCGGCCCTCCCCGCGCAGCCGGATCAGCGTCCTGACCGTGTCGGCGACTGCCCGCCCCGCTCCGTCGTCCAGCGGCTGCGCCCGCGGCTGCTCCGGCACCTGCGCAGCCCCCGCGAAGCGCGCGCCGCGCAGGGTTCGCCGGGTGGACGGGACCGGCGCGGCCACGGCGGGCGCGACCGGCGGAGCCGCCGACGCCTCCTCCACGTCCATCGCGCCGGCGAACCGGGCACTGCCCCGGGGACGGCGCTTGGAGCGCTGCTTGGGGGCGGCCGCGGAGGGCACGGGCTGCGGCGGCGCAGCGCCCTCGGAGGCCGCCTCGCGGTCGGTGACGGGGCGGGGAGCGCCTGGATACGAGCCGTCCGGCGTGGCGTCGAAGGCGTACGGGGCGGGATCGGGCGTACGTGGCCCGTGCGGGGCGGGGGCCGCCGGGTTCCTGGGGTGGGCGCCTGGTGCTGCCGGGCTCTGGTCACGAGCCTGGTCCTGCGAGCCGGATCCGATCGCGGGCCCCGCGTACGGACCGGCCTCGCCCGCCCCCGCGGCCCCCCGCGGACCGGGATCCACCAACGGAGAGCTCGGCCCCGGCTGCTGGGGAACCCTCGGGCGCGGTCCCGCGTCCGTCCCCTCCCCCGGTTCCCGGACGCGGAAGACGTCGCCGGCCGCCGCGGCCGGGAACGACAGCGGGACC
>NZ_JBMNDS010000011.1:0-60425 GCF_052543295.1 Streptomyces sp. SAS_270 | reverse complement strand
CTGCGCGTGCGTGCGCAGGGCGCGGCGGTCCTGGTGGTCCATGCGGGCGCGGAGCTCGGCGCAGCGGGCCGTGGCGCGTTCGTGGTCGTCGCGGATCCAGGCGAGGTCGAGGCGGAGGGCGTCGGCCTCTTCCCGGGAGGCGGCCGCGCGGAGCATCCGCCCCAGTTCGACCTGGCGTTCCGCCGCGTAACGCTGTTCGCGGAGCATCACGTCGAGCCGGTCGCCGAGGGCGTCGCGGCCGCCCGGCCGGGCATCGTGGGCGGCGAGCGAGGCGCCGTGCAGGGCCCGGGCCCGCCCGGTCTCCTGGGCGGCGGTCCCGGCGCCGTGTCCGGCGGCGAGATCCTGCAGGAGCGCTTCGACGACGTCCCACGGCGGGACCTCCCAGCCGTCCAGGCAGGCCCGCATCCCGTCGGGGTCGCGCTGCCAGAACACCGCGCACCAGCCGCCGCCCTGATCGAGCCGCTCCATCAGGCCGTTCAGGTATTTCGCGAACTCCCGTACCTGTCCCGGGAGTTGTTCCACAGCCATCACACAACTCCCCGGCAGACTGGAGTACTCCGGTCCGGTAGAAAACACCAGCCGTGTTACGGAACGGCTACGGGGAGTTTTCGGACTGGCCGCAGAGTCCTGTGATCCCGCGGACGGCCGATGTGCGTCACACCTCGGCCGGCACGCAATCGCCCGCCAATCGGTCCATCGACAGCCCGAGCACCCGCGCCAGCGCGGCCACCGTGAAGAACGCCGGGGTCGGGGCCCGGCCGGTCTCGATCTTGCGGAGGGTCTCTGCGGAGAGACCCGCGTGCGCGGCGATGTCCGCCATGCTGCGGCCGCCACGGGCCTCGCGCAGCAACCGTCCGAGGCGCTCGCCTCGTTCACGCTCTTCGGGGGTCAAGGGGGTGCGTACCATGCCACCATTCTAATACCGGTATAGTAATTGGCATGGTGGAACTGAAGACAGACACATCGATCGACGCCATGTACGCCGCCGGCCAGGTCGTCGGCCGGGCCCTCACGGCGGTGCGGGAGGCCGCGGACGTGGGCGTCTCCCTCCTGGAGCTGGACGAGGTGGCGCACGGCGTGCTGCGCGGGGCGGGAGCCGGCTCGCCCTTCCTCGGCTATCGGCCCTCGTTCGCCCCGACCCCCTTCCCCGCGGTCATCTGCGCCTCCGTGAACGACGCGATCGTGCACGGCATCCCGACCGGCTACCGGCTGCGCGACGGCGACCTGGTCTCCATCGACTTCGGCGCCGAACTGGACGGCTGGGTGGGCGACTCAGCGATCAGCTTCGTCGTCGGCGAGCCGCGCGCCGCCGATCTGCGCCTCGTGGAGACCGCCGAGCGAGCTCTCGCCGCCGGCATCGAGGCGGCCGTCGTCGGCAACCGCATCGGCGACATCGCGCACGCCGTCGGCGCGGTCTGCCGCGCGGCGGGGTACGGCATCCCGCAGGACTTCGGCGGGCACGGGGTGGGCCGCCGTATCCACGAGGACCCGCCCGTCCCGAACGAGGGCCGACCCGGCCGCGGCCTCGCCCTGCGCCACGGCATGGTCCTCGCGATCGAGCCCATGCTGATCGGCGGCGGCGCCGACGGCTACCACGAGGCCCCCGACGGCTGGACGCTGCGCACGAACGACGGCTCCCGCGCCGCCCACGCGGAACACACGGTGGCGATCACGGACGCGGGACCCCGCATCCTGACCGCACGCCAGGACGGCGCGTCGAACATCTCTGCCGACGCGCCGTCGCACCACTCCTGAGCCGCTACGACGCCGGGGTCACCACCATCGCCGACCCGCCGCCGCGGCGTACCCTCTCCGCCGCCGCGAGCCACTTGCCGCCCGGCAGCCGCTGCACTCCCGTCGCCGCGCCGATCTCCGGGTTCAGCTTGAAGGCATGGCCGATGGACTGCAGCTGGGTGCGCAATTCGCTGTTGTACAGGCCCGGTTCGAGTTCCGTGGTGGCGGCGTTGCGCTGACTGGCGCGCGGTGCCGCGATGGCGTCCACCAGGGGAAGACCGCGGTCGAGGAACCCCGTCAGGGTCTGCAGCACGGTCGTGATGATGGTGGCTCCGCCCGGCGAACCGAGCGCCACCACCGGCCTGTTGTTCCCGTCGAGGACGATCGTCGGCGAGATCGACGAGCGGGGCCGCTTGCCGGGTCCGGGCAGGTTCGGGTCGTGCACGGCCGGGTTCGCGGGCGTGAAGGAGAAGTCGGTGAGCTCGTTGTTGAGGAGGAAGCCGCGGCCCGGGACCGTGATGCCGCTGCCGCCGGTCTGCTCGATGGTGAGCGTGTACGCGACGACGTTGCCCCACTTGTCGGCCACCGTCAGGTGCGTGGTGTTCTCGCCCTCGTACGTCGTCGGGGCCGCCGTACCCCCGGATGCGCAGGCCGCGGGATGCCGCGGGTCGCCGGGCGCGAGGGGGCTGGTCAGCACCGCGTCGTCGTGGATCAGACACGCCCGCGAGTCGGCGTACTTCTGCGACAGCAGCTGCGTCGTCGGTACGTCCTCGAAGGCGGGGTCACCCACCCAGCGCCCGCGGTCCGCGAACGCGATCCGGCTCGCCTCGATGTAGTGGTGCAGGTACTGCGCCTCGCTCGCCTGCGAAAGGTCGGTCCTCTCCAGGATGTTGAGCGCCTCGCCGACCGTGGTGCCGCCGGAGGAGGAGGGCGCGATCGAGTAGACCTTCAGTCCTCGGTACGACGTCTTCGACGGGGCCTGCAGGTTCGCCTCGTACGCTTCGAGGTCCTTCTGCGAGAGGTCGCCCGGGCGGGCCTTGTAGCCCGAGGCCGGGTCCACCGGCGGCTCGTTGACCGTGTCGACGATCTCCTGGCCGAGGTCGCCTCCGTCGTAGATCGCGTCGGTGCCCTCGCGGCCCAACTCCTCGTACGTGCGCGCCAGATCGGGGTTCTTGAAGGTCGAGCCGACCACCGGGAGCGAGCCGCCCGGCAGGAACAGCTGCGCCGTGTCGGGGAAGTTCCTGAACCGGGCCTGGTTGGCCTCGGTCTGCGAACGGAAGGTGGAGTCGACGGTGAACCCGTCGCGAGCCAGCCGTTCGGCGGGCCGCAGCAACGACTTGAGCCCCTTGCTGCCCCACTCGTCGAGGGCGGTCTGCCAGGTGGCGGGTGTGCCGGGCGTGCCCACGCCCAGCCCGCTGGTGACGGCGTCCGCGAAGGGGATCGCCTTGCCGTTCTCCACGAAGAGGTCGGAGTCGGCGCTCAGCGGGGCCGTCTCACGGCCGTCGATCGTGTGCACCGTACGGGACTTGGCGTCGTAGTAGACGAAGTAGCCGCCTCCGCCGACGCCCGACGAGTACGGCTCGGTGACCCCCAGCGCGGCCGCCGTGGCGACGGCCGCGTCCACCGCGTTGCCGCCCTTCTTCAGGACCTCGATGCCGGCAGCGGAGGCGTCCGCGTCGACGCTCGCCACGGCACCGCCGTAGCCGACGGCGACGGGTGTCTTCTCCGCCGCACGGACCCCGGGCGGCGCCGCCGCCCCGACCGACATCACCACCACCGAAACCGCCAGGACCGTCAGATTCCGCGCAAGAGGGCGACGCATGCGTACCTCCAGTCAACAACCGTCCGCGCAGCGTAACTTCACCGGCGCACTCCCGTCAGGACCCCCTCGAACACCGGTCCGCACGCCCGCTAGCATGCGCGCCCATGAATGACGACGTGCGCAACATCGTCCTGGGCGTGCTGGGGGCCGGCATCAGTGCCGCGCTCGGCTGGCTGGCCCGGACGTACCTGTGGAAGCGCAGGCTCCGCCGCAAGCAGGCCTTCTTCGGGCTGCCCGACAACTCCGAGTCGCTGATGGTGGTTCCCCGCGACCCGGCGAGCGCGGAGCTCGCGGTGCACCGCATCGACGTGTTCGCGCTGCTGGAGCTCTCCGCGCTGATCAAGGACTGCGGCGCGCACGCCCAGATCGTCAGCCAGGACACCGTGCTGCAGGGCTTCGGCGAGCGCACCGAGTTCTGCGTGGGCGGCCCGTCCTCCAACCGCCGTATGGCCGCGCACATCTCCGCGCTGCTGCCGGGCATCCGCTTCAACACGGACCCCGAACCCGGCCCGGACCGGGCCGCCTTCCAGATCGGCAGCGAGCGCTACCGCATGGAGGCGGGCACCACCGAACACGTGATCCTGGCGCGGCTGACGACCAGCGAGCCGCAGCAGTCGCGGCCCGTCTTCCTCTTCTGCGGCCAGCGCGCAATCACCAACCAGGCGGCGACCCGCTACCTCGCCCGCAACCACGAGCGACTGAACCGCAAGCACGGCAACAACACCTTCGTCCTCCTGCTGAAGGTCGTGAACTCCCAGGCGTACGGCCCGGATGTCGTCGAACTCGTCGCGGACGTGACACGGGTCGCCCAGACGCCGCTCCCCGCGCCCGCGCCGCCGCGCAACTCGCACCGGGCGTCCTCCTGACCCCGCTCCGCAGCGTGAGGGACATCGCGGGAGACCTCCCGAGGGACCCCCTCCGTTTGCGCGCGGAATGAGCACTTCAGCAGGGCCGACGCACACGAAAGGAGCCATCCCGCTCACTAAATGCACACTTCAACAATCGTTACCCGCGCGTAACTTACCGACGGGTTACCTCCAGTAAGAGGCCGAGGTTACCGTCGGGTCACTTTGCACTGACACGAGTGAGGAGTGACCCGTGGGACTCTCGCGCTACGCCCTGCGTACGACCGCCGTGGGCGCCGTCTCGGCGACACTGATCGCCGGCACCGCCCTCGGGCTCGCCCCCACCGCCCAGGCGGCGTCGGCCGGGGTCGACTTCGTCGACATCACCGGTGACGGCGGCACGATCCTGAAGGCCAATGTCGTCAAGCCGGCCGGCGCCGACGGCACCCACCGCTACCCGCTGCTCGTCATGCCCACGAGCTGGGCGCTGCCGCAGATCGAGTACCTCGCGCAGGCCCAGAAGCTCGCGGACTCCGGCTACGTCGTGGTCACGTACAACGTGCGCGGCTTCTGGCAGTCGGGCGGAGAGATAGAAGTGGCGGGCCCACCCGACATAGCCGACGCGTCCAAGGTCATCGACTGGGCGCTCGCCAACACCCCCGCCGACGCACAGCACATCGGCATGGCTGGCGTCTCCTACGGCGCCGGGATCAGCCTGCTCGCCGCCGGGCACGACAAGCGGATCAAGGCGGTCGCCTCGCTGAGCGGCTGGGCGGACCTGATCGACTCGATCTACTCGGGCCGCACCCAGCACTCCCAGGCGGCCGCCCTGCTGAACGGCGCGGGCACGATCACCGGGCGCCCCAGCGCCGAACTCCAGCAGGTCTTCAAGGACTTCTTCGCCTCCAACCTGGCCAAGGAGCAGGACATGCTCAACTGGGGGGCGAAACGTTCCGCCACGACGTATCTGGACCAGATCAATGCCAACGGCGCCGCCATCATGATGGCCAACGGCTGGGGCGACACGATCTTCCCGCCCAACCAGTACGCCGACTTCTACGAGAAGCTGACCGGCCCGAAGAGACTGGAGTTCCGCCCGGGCGACCACGCCACCGCCGAGCTGACCGGACTGTTCGGGCTGCCCAACGACGTGTGGACCGACACCGAGCGCTGGTTCGACCACTACCTCAAGGGCGACGACAACGGCATCGACCGCGAACAGCCCGTCGAGCTCAAGTCCCGCTCCACGGGCGGCTACGAGGGCTACCCGGACTGGAAGTCGGTCGGCGCGACACAGCGGAAGATCGCCCTCGCGGGCACCACGACCATCCACACGAACGTCGACTCGGGCGCGGACGGCGGGATCATCTTCCTCTCCAGCATCCTCGACCAGATCGCCCAGCTGCCCCCGGTGGCGTCGATCCCGCTGCTGCCGCGCTACTGGGCGGCCGTGTGGCAGTCGGAGAAGTACACGAGCGCCCAGTACGTGCGCGGCAATACCAAGCTGCACACCACGCTCACCCCGACCAAGGAGAGCGGCACCCTCGTCGCCTATCTGTACGACGTGGGCCCGCTCGGCCTCGGCAAGCTGGTCAGCAACGCGCCGTACACCTTCCACGGGCGTACACCCGGCAAGCCGTTCGGCGTCGACCTGGAGCTGTTCTCCACGGCCTACGACGTTCCGGCAGGGCATCGTCTCGCCCTGGTCGTCGACACGGTCGACCCGCTCTACATCGAGCACAACCCGTCCGGCGCGCAGCTGACCTTCTCCTCGCCGGCGAACGACCCGTCGTACGTGTCGATTCCGCTGCGCGAGCAGTGATCTCCGGCTGCTGCCGGGCGGGCCTGGCCCTATGGCTACTGCACTCCCCCGCACCGCGAGGGCGTGAGGGTTCCTCCTGGCAGCAGCGTCCCTGGTTCGGCCGGTGCCACGTCCACGGCCTCGGTCTCGGGACTGCGCCGCTCACGCCGGGCCACCCATCGGGCGGACCGGGAAAGCAGCATGCACATCCCGATGCAGATCGGCGAGATCACCATCACCACGGGGATGAACGGCAAATCGTAGTCGAGGTTCGACGCGATGAGCCTCCCGGCATGGAGGAACTCCTCCTGGGTGATCAGAAAGCCGAGCGAGGTGTCCCTGAGAATCACCACCAACTGACCTGCGACGGCGGGCAGTACGGCCCGCAGGGCCTGCGGGACGAGGACGTACGACATGACCCGGGTCCTGCGCATACCGAGCGCGAGCGCGGCCTCCCGCTGCCCGCGGTCGACGCAGTGGACGCCCGAGCGGAACACCTCGGCGAGCACCGAGCCGTGGTGGAGCGTCAGTCCGGCGACCAGTGCGAGCAGCGGCTGGGCCCTGAGCACCACGAGGACGAAGAAGATCATCACCAGCACGGGCAGGGCACGGAAGAACTCGACGACCACCGTGGCCGGCCGGCGCACCCACCGGTGGTGCGACAGCCGCCCCGTCGCGAGGACGAAGCCGAGCGCGGGCGAGAGCACGGCGGCGCTCCCGAAGGCCTTGAGCGTGATGCCGAGGCCGCGCAGCAGAAGTTCCCGGGTGCCCGGGTACTCGAAGGGCCTCCACTTCGTAGGGATGAACTGGCCGGTGTCGAACAGGAGAGAGAGGATCCAGGCGAGCAGACCGAGGATCAGGACGGCGCAGAGAATGCCGTAGGCGCTGCGGCGCGGCCGGGGACGGGGTCTCGTGAGGTCGTAAAGGGCGGCGGCGTCAAGGGTGTTGGCGGTCATCGGGCGGCTCCCCGGCGCTGGTCTTCTCCTTGCGCGGGGGCACAGCACACACGTGTCCTGCGGATCATGCGATGCACTCCCCCGCTCAGTGCTTGAGGATCTTGGAGAGGAAGTCCTTGGCGCGGTCGCTGCGCGGGTTGGTGAAGAACTCGTCGGGGACGCGGTCCTCGACGATGCGGCCGTCGGCCATGAAGACCACGCGGTTGGCGGCGGAGCGGGCGAAGCCCATCTCGTGGGTGACGACGACCATGGTCATGCCGTCGCGCGCGAGTTGCTGCATGACCTCGAGCACCTCGTTGATCATCTCCGGGTCGAGGGCCGAGGTCGGCTCGTCGAACAGGAGCGCCTTGGGGTCCATGGCGAGGGCGCGGGCGATGGCGACGCGCTGCTGCTGACCACCGGAGAGCTGGGCGGGGTACTTGTCGGCCTGGGAGACGAGACCCACCCGGTCGAGGAGCTCGCGGGAGCGCTTGTCGGCCTGCTCCTTCTTGCGTTTGCGGACCTTGATCTGGGCCAGCGAGATGTTCTGCAGGACCGTTTTGTGGGCGAAGAGGTTGAAGGACTGGAAGACCATCCCGACCTCGGCGCGCAACTGCGCGAGCGCCGTGCCCTCGTCCGGCAGCGGGACGCCGTCGAGCTTGATCGTGCCCGAGTGGATCGTCTCAAGACGGTTGATCGCCCTGCACAGTGTCGATTTGCCCGACCCCGACGGGCCGATGACCACGACCACCTCCCCCTTGCCGACGGTGAGGTTGATGTCCTGGAGGACATGCAGCTCCCCGAAGTACTTGTTCACGTCATGCAGCTCGATCAACGGATCGACAGCCATGCCCGGCCCTACCCACTCTCAGCTGTGTCGCAGTTGCCGCAAACTATCCAGACAAGAAGGGACTTAATACTCGACACGCACTTTTCGGGCACTAGGCGTATTTATCGAGTTTTCCGTTTACCGTCACTCCGCGCGAGCGACGGCCCGCTCTATGCCTCCGACACCTCGGCGTACAGCTGCGACAGTTCGGGGGCGCCGCTGGAGGCCCAGGTGTGCCCGGAGGCGACCACGTCGATCTCGCGGCCGGAGGCCAGCCGCACCACGGGCTGGCCGTTGGGCCAGATCTCCCAGACGGCGCCGGGGACCGTGCGCACGATCACGGTGCCGAGGTAGAGCCCCGCGTCGTTGCCGAGCCAGGGCAGGGTCTCCTCGTCGTCGCGCCAGCGTGGCAGCAACTGGTCGAGCGCCTCCAACGAGGCCGCGGAGTCGTCCAGTTCGACCCCCGCCTGCTGTGCCTGGGAGCGCAGCAGTTCGCACTCGGAGAGGAGTTCGGCGATGCCCTCGTGATCGTGGTCACCGTCGGAGAACACCGCGACGCCGAAGGCGAGGCCGCGCTTCTTGCGCCAGTTGCCCAGGAAAGGGATGTTCATACGCCCAGCGTGTCATTCACGCCGCCCCTCGCACCACAGGCGCGCGGAGCCCTCCGGCGCAGGGGAGTTCGCCGGGAGCCGGCCGGGGAGTTCGCGCCATCTTCACGCCCGCCTCGTTGACGGGTCCCCTGCGCATCCTTAACTTCATGGCGCAACCGTCACCTCGCCGGCACGGGAGAGGGGTCATTCGTGCGCCGAAGCCTGTGGGGTCGGGTGGTCGTGCTCGCGCTCCTCCTCTCGGCCCTTCCTCTCGGAGCGGCGGCCGCGACGGCCGCCCCCGGGCCGCTCCCTCTGGAGCGCCTCTTCGACAACACCGCGGTGAGTGACGACACGCGGCCCGGCGAAGCCGACTTCGACGGCTTCGGCGGCTCCCTGTCGGCGCAGGACCTGACCGCCGCGGGGTGGACCCCGGACCGTTCGCCGACCGTCCAGGGCGCGCGGCTGACCTGGCCGCGGCGCGCGGCGGGCGAGCCGGACAACGTGCGCGCGGCCGGCCAGTCGGTCCGCGTGCACGGCCACGGCGACGCCCTCGCCTTCCTGGTCTCGGGCACGGGCGGCGCCGACGTGGGCGGCACGGGCACGGTGCGGTACGCCGACGGCGGCCGCGCCCCGTACCGGTTGACCGCCCCGGACTGGCGCACCGGTCCGCTCGCCACCAAGGCCGTGGCACTGCCGCACCTGAACACGCCCGACGGTCAACTCGACGTGAAGGTACGGCTGTACGTCGTGACGGTGCCGCTCGCGCGCGGGCGCGAGGTCACGTCGGTGGACCTGCCGAAGGCGGACGCACTGCATGTGTTCGCGCTGTCCGTGCGGGCCTCGACGCGGGGCTGGACGGGCAGTTGGGCGGCCTCGACCTCCGGTTACACGGCCGTCGGTCCCTGGACGGACCGGACGCTGCGACTCGTGGTGCACACCTCGGTGGGCGGGCCGCGGGTGCGGATCCGGCTCGACAACACCTTCGCGGCGGCGCCGGTACGGATCGGCAGCGCGACAGTGGCCGTGCAGGCGGCCGGTGCGCGCCCGGCGACTCCGCCGGCACCGCTCGCCTTCCGGGGTGCGACGGGAGCCGAAATCCCCGCGGGCGCCCAGGTGTTCAGCGATCCGGTGGGTCTTGAGGTGCCCGCGGACGCCAACCTGCTGGTGAGCTTCCACCTCCCCGGGACGGTGGCGGCGGCGCCGGTGCACCGGCTCGCGGTGCAGCGGTCGTACGTCAGCGAGCCGGGCGACCACGCGGGCGACGGCTCCCCGGAGGCGTACACCTCGACGATCACGAGCTGGCCGCTGCTGACCGGCGTCGACGTGAGCGGCGGGCCCGGGTCCGTGGTGGTGCTCGGTGATTCGATCACCGACGGCGAGAAGTCCACGCAGGAGGCGAACCACCGCTGGCCCAATGTGCTGGCCACACGTGTGCTGAACCAACATGTGGTCCCGCACTATGGCGTCCTCAACCAGGGCATCTCGGCGAACCGTGTGGTCGGCGACCGCTATCCGGGCGACGGGGTCTCCACCGACACAGGCGGAGTCAGTGCGCTGCACCGCCTGGACCGCGATGTCCTCGCCCAGACCTCGGCGCGCACGGCCGTGGTCTTCCAGGGTGTCAACGACGTCCGCTGGGGCGCGTCCGCGGACCAGGTCGTGGCCGGACTGCGGGAGATCGCCGCCCGCGCCCACGCCCGCGGGCTGCGCGTCCTGGCCGCCACGATCGCCCCCTGCGAGGGCGAGTCGCTGTGCACCACGGCGGCTGACACCCGACGGACCGCGGTGAACGCCTGGATCCGCGCCGGCACGGACTTCGACGGCGTACTGGACTTCGACGCGGTCCTCCGGGACCCCGACCGTCCGGCCCGGCTCCTGCCCGCCTACGACAGCGGAGATCACCTGCATCCGGGAGACGCGGGCCTCGCGGCGCTGGCGGACTCGGTGGACCTCAGGCTGCTGTCGGCGTCATGAGGTCCGGGAGGCCGGTGCGGGTCACACCTCGAGGTCCACGACCACCGGCGCGTGATCGGAGGCACCCTTGCCCTTGCGCTCCTCACGATCCACGTACGCGTCCTTGACCGCCTTGGAGAACGCCTCGTTGCCGTAGACGAGGTCGATGCGCATCCCGCGGTTCTTCGGGAAGCAGAGCTGGCGGTAGTCCCAGTACGTGTACGGGTGCTCGTACTTCAGGGGGCGCGGGACCACGTCCGAGAGGCCCGCCTCGCGCAGGGAGGTGAGGGCGGCGCGCTCGGCGGGCGTGACGTGTGTGAGGCCCTCGAAGGCGGCAACGTCGTAGACGTCGTCGTCCGTCGGCGCCACGTTGTAGTCGCCCATCACCGCGAAGGGCCGGCCACCCGCCGCGTCCCCGGCGACGGCCGCCTTGAGCGCCTCGAACCACTGGAGCTTGTACGCGTAGTGCGGGTGGTCCACCTCGCGGCCGTTGGGCACATACACCGACCAGACGCGGATCGGGCCGCAGGTCGCGGAGACCGCTCGGGGCTCCTGCACTCCGTCGTAGCCGGGGTCGCCGGGCAGCCCCCTGACCACGTCCTCCAGGCCCACGCGGGAGACCACCGCCACTCCGTTCCACCGGCCCGTCGCGTGCACCGCCGACTCGTAGCCCAGCTCGCGCAGCTCGTCGGTCGGGAAGCCCTCGGCCGTGGTCTTGGTCTCCTGGATGCACAGCACGTCCGTGCCGCTGCTCTCCAGCCAGGCCAGCAGCCTCGGGAGACGGGCGGTGATCGAGTTCACGTTCCAGGTCGCAATGCGCATGCCTCACAACCTACCGGGCGGGTACGACAACGCTCCCGCCCCCGCCCGTCGCACGCAGGCACGGCCGTGCTCAGACCTCGGCGGACGCCCCCGGAGCGAGCCGCAGGTGCTCGGCGCCGCCCAGGGCGCCGATCTGGTTGTCGTAGATCGGCCGGGCGAGATCGGTGAGGAGCGCGTCGTGGATGTCGTACGCGCGCTGCGGCTTGACCTCGCGGACGTACTCGATGACCTCGGAGATCTTGCTCCAGGGGGCCATGACGGGGAGCATCAGCGTCTCGACGGGGTGGTCGGGCACGGTGAGCGCGTCGCCCGGGTGGAAGACGCGGCCGCCGTCGACGAGGAAGCCGACGTTGGTGATCCGCGGGATGTCCGGGTGGATCACCGCGTGCAGTTCGCCGTGCACCTGGACGTCGAAGCCCGCGGCGGTGAACGTGTCACCGTGGCCGACGGTGTGCACCCGGCCGGGGAAGGCGGCGGAGATCTTCTCCGCGACGGACCTCAGGGTCCAGATCTCGGCCGCCGGGTTGGCTTCCAGGCCCGCCCGCAGCCGGTCCTCGTTGAAGTGGTCCAGGTGCTCGTGCGTGACCAGGATCGCGTCCGCGTCGAGCGCGGAGTCCTCCTCGCTGAACGTGCCCGGATCGATGACGAGCGTCCGCCCGTCCTTTTCGAGGCGGATGCAGGCGTGCGACTTCTTCGTGAGCTTCATGGGTTCCATCCTGCCCCCGCCGGTGCGGCGACGGGCGGGCTGAGCCTGGTGCTCCTGCTGCCAGGCTCAAGATCACTCCTGTGATCACTCCTGGGGCGTGGTCTCCTCGCGGATGACCTGCTGTGCCACCTTGAAGGCGCTGTTCGCGGCCGGTACGCCGCAGTAGACCGCCGCCTGGAGGAGCACTTCCTTGATCTCGACGGGGGTGAGGCCGTTGCGGAGAGCGGCGCGGGTGTGGAAGGCGAGTTCGTCGAGGTGGCCGCCCGCGACCAGCGCGGTCAGCGTGACACAGCTGCGCGAGCGTCTGTCGAGCCCGGGGCGGTCCCAGATCTCGCCCCACGCGTAGCGGGTGATGAACTCCTGGAAGTCCCCGGAGAACGCGTCCGCCGATGCCAGCGCCCGGTCGACGTGCGCGTCGCCGAGCACCTCGCGGCGGACCTTGAGCCCCGCGTCGTAGGGGTCGGGTCTGTTGCCCAGCGCCACGGGCTGCGGGGCGGCCGGGGCGATCTCGGCGAGGGGGGCCGCCGACGGGGGCGGCGCGAGGACCGGCTTGACCGGGGCCGCCGGGATCGCCATCTGGCCGGTGGACGAGTCGAAGGCGGGCTGCCAAGCGGTGGAGAAGTGCCGGACGAGCAGGTCGGTGACCGCGGCGGGCTGCTCCACGGGCACCAGGTGCGAGGCGCCGGGTACGACCGCGAGCCGGGCGTCGGGGATCCCGGCGACCAGGGTGCGCGCCTCGGCGGGCCCGGTGACCTGGTCGTCGGAGCCGGCCAGGACGAGCGTGGGGACTCCGATGCGGCCAAGTTCTGCCCGTATGTCGAACGCGGCGAGCGCCTCGCAGGCCGCGATGTAGCAACCGGGGTCGGTGGTGCGCACCATCTGCACGGCCCACTCGGTGATCGCGGGCTGGGCCGCCGCGAACCCGGTGGTGAACCAGCGCTCCGGTGACGTACGCGCCATCGGGTCCAGCCCGTTCGTCCGGACGATCACCCCGCGTCGGCGGAACTCGTCCGCCGTCCCGAACCGGGGCGACGCGGCGATCAGTGCGAGCGAGGCGACGCGCTCCGGGCGGCGCAGCGCCAGTTCCATCCCGAGGGCGCCGCTGAACGCGCAGCCCGCGAAGCCGAACCGCTGCACGCCGAGCCCGTCGAGCGTGGCCAGCAGCCGCTGCGCGAGTTCGCTGACCGAACCGGAGGGGTACGCGGGGGCTCCGCCGTGTCCCGGCAGGTCGAACCGGAAGATCCGCCAGTGCTTCGACAACTCCGGGACCTGGCGATCCCACATGTGCCAGGTCGTACCCAGTGAGGGACCCAAGATCAGGACTGGGGCGTCCTCTCGCCCGTCAAAGCGGTATTGCAGCGTGTTCGTCGGTGTCTCACTCACGTCCTGCACGCTCTCACATCTCACTGATTCCACGCGCTCGGGGTCAGGTCCCCGTGCAAACCGTCCCACGTTGTGAGGGCTTCGCGAAGATCCTCCACGCGCCGCGGACCGAACAGCGCCCGCGCACGCCGTGCACAGGGCCGGGCCCGCACACAAGGGCGGGCCCGGCCGGCATCAGGCCACGGGATCGAGGAAGGTCAGCACGGAGGCGTCCTCCTCGATCAGCGGAGCGAGGACGGTGTTGAACGGGCCGCCGTACGGCGCCTTCAGGTGGGCCTGGAAGGCGTCCTCGTCCCGGTACACCTCGAAGATCCAGAAGGCGCGCGGGGCGGCCGCCTTGGTGTAGACGTCGAAGGCGAGGTTGCCCTCTTCCTCGCGCACCTTCCCGGCGTACTCGAGGATCAGGCGGGCGACCTCGCCCTCCGCGCCTTCGCGGGCGGTGAACTCGGCGAGCAGAGTCTTCTTCACGGTCATGGATCCTTGTCAGTCGTGGGCGGAGTCGAGGTGGTGGACAACGGCCTTGTCCAGCCTCGCCGAGCCGTTCTCGGCGAAGAGCCGCACTCCCTGGTCGGCGGGGTCGGGGAAGATCTGGTCGGTGATCACGGCCTCACCACTGCCGCCGAAGACCTCGACGGACGACCAGTCGACGAGGACGCGCAGCTTCACCTTGCCGTTTGCGGCCTTGAGCGGGGCGCGCTGGACGCCGGGGAAGGCGCTGCTGAAGTCCACGGCACCGGAGCGGGTGCGGTCGACGTACAGCTCCTGCGTCGTGGTGTCGTAGCCGATGACGGTCTCCGTGCCGTCGGCGCCGGTGCGTACCTTCAGGCCGAAGCGTTCGGCGTCCTTGACGGAGAAGGTCGCCTCGATGTCGAGCGCCTTGCCCTCGGCCGCGGGGCCGATCAGGGGCTTCGAGGTGCTCTTGACGTTGACGCCGGACGCCGTCGCCGGGTCCTCGTCACGGAGGGAGGCCAGGCTGTCGACGGGCCGGCTCGTCAGCCGGAGGCGGCCGTCGACGGTGCGAAGGGCCATCTGCCGGGGGATGCTCTGGGCGCTGCGCCAGGGCGAGGTGGGGATGGAGCCGCCGTACTCCCAGTCGTTCATCCAGCCGATCATGTAGCGCTTGTCACCCGGCACGTTCTCCCAGGACACGGCCGCGTAGTAGTCCTTGCCGTAGTCGGCCCAGTCGGCACGCTGCACCACGGACCTGGCGGGGGCGTCGGCGGCAGTGAACCGGTCGGCCATGATGTGGCCCCAGCCTGCGGTGTTCATGTCGACGATCTGGACCCGTGCCTTCTTGCCGGCGTAGGAACGCAGGTCGAAGGAAGCCCAGTCCAGGGTCTCGCTGTTGGAGCCGGTCGCGCTGCTCACGACCTTGCCGTCGACGAGCAGGTTGACGGATGTCTCCCGGGAAAGGGGCTGGGCCTTGGAGTCGGACAGCACGATGTGGTCGACGTTGAGGTGGCCCCAGCCGCCGGTGTTGTCGTCGACGATCCTGATCCGCGCCTTCTTGCCGCTGAGGTCCTTGACGTCCCAGGAGGACCAGTTGAGCGCTTCCGCGTCCTTTCCCGTGGCGCTGCGCACCACCTGGCCGTCCACGAGGAGTTCGACGGCTGCGGGGTCGGCGGAGCCGGCGGGGTGGTTGCCGCCGCCGACGAGGAAGTCGACGTAGTCCTTGTCGATGGTGAATTCGGGCGAGGTGAGGGTGCCGGTGCCGGAGTCGCCGTTCAGGTACGAGTTGGCCAGACCGTTGCCCAGGAATCCGGAGACTTCCTGCTGGTCGGGCAGGGTGCCGTGGGCCGGTGCGGTGCCGAAGGCGTCCCCCGTCGTCGTCCAGGCGCCGTAGCCGCCCTCGAAGTCGGCGAGGACCGTCCCCGCGGGCGGATCTCCCTGCTCCATGACCGTCCCGGCCTCGTGGGGGTGCTGTCCGCCGCCGACCTTGAAGTTCAGGTAGCGGCTGTCGACGGTGAACTCGGGCGAGGTGAGGATGCCGGTGGTGCCGTCACCGCCGTGGAAGCTGTTGGCGAGGCCCGAGCCGTCGAAGCCGGATACGGTTCCCTGTCCGTCCACCGCGCCGGCCGCAGGCCGGTCGCCGAACGCGGTCCCGGTGGTCGTCCATGCGTCGAAGCCGCTGCCCTCGAAGTCCTGCATCACGGTGCCGGCGGGCGGGGTGTACGTTCCCTTGTCCTCGGCGGTGAACTTCTTGCCGTCGAAGTCGCCGACGAAGTACTGGGCACCCGAACCGCCGGTGATGCCCCCGGGGTTGATGTTGACGACAAGAACCCACTTGATGTTCTTCTTGTCCCCGTCGACGGCGAGGGGGAACAGGTCGGGGCACTCCCACACGCCGCCCGTCGCACCGGCCGGACCGAACTCACTGAGCGGACTCCAGTCCTTGAGGTTCTTGGACGAGTAGAACCGCACCTTGTGCTCCGCGGACAGCGACACCGTCATCAGCCAGCTCTTCGTCGGCGCGTACCACTGGACCTTGGGATCGCGGAAGTCCTTGGAGCCGATGTCGATGACGGGATTGCCCTGGTACTTGGTCCAGGTGCGGCCGAGGTCGGTGCTGTAGGCGAGCGACTGCGCCTGTACGCCCGTGTCCTTGCGGTAGCTGGTGTAGACGGCCACCATGGCCGGGTTCTTCTTCGTCCCGAACCCGGTGGTGTTGTTCACGTCGACCACCGCGCTGCCGGAGAACACCATCTCCTTGTCGTCGTGGGACAGGGCGAGCGGCAGCTGCTCCCAGTGCACGAGGTCCTTGCTCACCGCGTGCCCCCAGGACAAGTCGCCCCAGGAGTTGCCGTTGGGGTTGTACTGGTAGAAGAGGTGGTACTCGCCTTTGTAGTACACAAGCCCGTTGGGGTCGTTCATCCAGTTCTTCTGCGGGGTGAAGTGGAACTGGGGCCGGTAGGTCTCGGTGTACGGCGGGGAGTCCGCGGCGACGGCCTGCGGGGCCGGGCGGGCGGCGGACAGCACGCAGACGGCCACGACCGCCGCGATCGTCCAGGTGCGGGCATGCCGGGATGCACGTGCAGAGCTCATGGTGTCTCCTGCCGCGGTCGTCCACGCGGCGGAGCCTGCTGCCGGGCGAGGACGGACCGAAAAGTGACGCCCTGTCGGCGCCGTCGTCCACGTCGCCGACCAAGGGTGTCATCGTTGACTTGTGTCATCGATGACATCGAGTGGCCCGATGATGGCCACAACCCGGCCCACGCGTCAACGGTTGCGGTGCGATTGCCCCTTGGCTCGGCCCCTGCCCGTCAGGACCGCTCGGCCGTGGCAAACTGCGCCAGCCGGCTCTGCCAGGGCGGATTGGGACCGGCGACCGCGCAGGTCAGGGCCGCGACCTGCGCGGCGAATTGGCAGGCTTCCGCCACGTCGTCGAGACGAAGGTCCGTCAGCCGGCCGCCGAGGAGTCCACGGGCGCCGAGCCGGTGCAGCAGCCCGGCCGTGAAGGAATCCCCTGCCCCGACCGTGTCCACGACCTGCGTCGCCACCGCGGGCACCTCGACCCGTTCGCCGTCGAGCGAGGCCAGGGCGCCGTCGGCGCCGCGCGTGATCACCACGAGGCGCGCCCCTGCGGCGTGCCAGATGTCGCATGCCTGCTCGGGGGAGGTTTCGGGCAGGAGCAGGGCCAGGTCGTCCTCGCTCAGCCGCAGCACATCCGCGAGGGCGCACCAGTGCCGCAGCCGCGCGCGGTAGACCTCGGGGCGCACCAGCAGCGGGCGGACGTTGGGGTCGATGCTGACCGTGGCGCGTGCGGAGGCAGTTGCCAGGAACTCCTCCACCACCGCCGCCCCGGGCTCGCGGACCAGGGCCAGGGATCCGGTGTGCACACAGGCCGTCCCGGACAGGTCCAGCCCCGCCAGTTCCTCGGTCGTCCACTGCCAGTCGGCCGTGTTCTGCGCGTGGAAGGAGTACGCGGCCTGCCCCTGGGCGTCCAACTCCGCCACGGCCAGGGTGCTCGGCTCGGCAGCCTCGACGGCGTGGGACAAGTCCACTCCGGACGCCTCCAGATGGGCCCGGAACAGCCGGCCGAAGACATCGCCGGAGAGGCGGGCGAGGAAGCGGGTCGGCATACCGAGGCGGGCCAGGGCGACCGCCGTGTTCGCAGGTCCGCCACCCGGCAGCACCCTCAGCCTGAGTTCGTTCGCAACGTCTGCCGATTCGGTGAAGGCGTCCGCGACGCACTCTCCCAGGACCGTGATCTGGCGCGGGCTCATGGGCTGCTCTTCTCTCGGAAAGGTCGGGCCGGCAAACCGCGTCGTGATGCTCCCACCGACCGGCCGCGCAGGGTGACGACCGCGGGCGTTGCCGATTTGTGACGGGTGGAAGGCATTGACGTTGCCGGGATGCGGAGTCCATCATCCTGGCCATGCAGTGTCAACGATGACATAAGTCAACGATGACACCCGGGCGGCTGCTCTGACCCGAAACCCCGTGCCGTTCGCTATCTCACAGGAGTCGATCATGTCTCGCACCACTCGTCTGTCCTCCTCCCTGCTCAGAGTCGCCGCGGTCACGGGCGTCGCGGCCCTCACCCTGACGGCCTGCGGGTCCGGCTCCGGTTCGAGTTCCACGAGTTCCGGCTCGGGCACCGTCAAGGTCGGGCTGATCACCAAGACCGACACCAACCCGTTCTTCGTGAAGATGAAGGAGGGCGCGGAGAAGGCCGCCAAGGAGAACGGCGCTCAGCTGATGACCGCGGCGGGCAAGTTCGACGGGGACAACACCGGACAGGTCACCGCCATCGAGAACATGGTCGCCGCCGGGGTGAAGGGCATCCTGATCACCCCGAGCGACTCCAAGGCCATCGTGCCCGCGATCGCGAAGGCCAAGGCCAAGGGGGTCCTGGTCATCGCCCTGGACACGCCGACCGAACCGCAGAGCGCGGTCGACGCCCTCTTCGCGACCGACAACCTCAAGGCCGGCGAGCTGATCGGCGAGTACGCCAAGGCCGCCATGAAGGGCAAGACGGCGAAGATAGCCGCCCTCGACCTGGCGCCCGGCGTCTCCGTCGGCGTCCAGCGGCACAACGGTTTCCTGAAGGGCTTCGGCGCCACCGAGAAGGACGTGGCGTGCGCCCAGGACACCGGCGGCGACCAGGCCAAGGGCCAGACGGCGATGGAGAACTGTCTGCAGAAGGCGCCCGGCATCAACGTCGTCTACACCATCAACGAACCGGCTGCCCTGGGCGCGTACACCGCGCTGAAGGCCAAGGGCCGGGAGAAGGACGTCCTGATCGTCTCCGTCGACGGCGGCTGCACCGGCACCCAGGCCGTCAAGGACGGCAAGATCGCCGCGACCTCGCAGCAGTACCCGCTGAAGATGGCCGCCGAGGGCGTCAAGGCCGTCGTGACGTACGCCAAGGACGGCAAGAAGGCGTCCGGTTACACCGACACGGGCGTCACCCTGATCACCGACAAGGCGCAGGACGGGGTCACGTCCAAGGACACCGCCTACGGCCTGGAGAACTGCTGGGGCTGAGCCGCCCCCAGGACCGTACGACGTCGCCTTCCCCCTCAGCGGGGCGGCCGGCCCGCACCTCCCCGACCCGGGACGGCCGCCCCCCTCACCCTCTTGTCCTCTTTGGCCTCCTTGCCCTGTCGGCGAGGACGGACAAGGGCTTCTGTCTTCCGACAAGGACTTCGCATGACAGCCACGACCACGCCGTACGCCGAGCTCAAAGCGCCGACCACGGCCCGCAGACTTCTCACGGCGCCGACCACCGGCCCGCTGGTCGCGCTCCTCCTGGCCTGCGCCTTCTTCTCGCTCTCGACCGACCAGTTCCTCACCGGCGGCAACTTCTCCCTGATCGTGCAGCAGGTCATGGTCGTCGGCACCCTCGCCATCGGCCAGACCCTGATCATCCTCACCGCAGGCATCGACCTGTCGTGCGGTGCCGTGATGGCCTTCGGCAGCATCGTGATCGCCAAGATGGCCGCCGAGGGTTCCCTGCCACCGCTCCTCGCCATCGCCCTGGGCATAGTCGTCTGCGGTGGATTCGGACTGCTCAACGGGCTGCTGGTGCAGAAGATCCCGCTGCCGCCGTTCATCGTCACCCTCGGCATGCTCAACGTGGCGTTCGCGCTGACCCACATCTACTCGGCCGAACAGACCGTCACCAACCTGCCCGGCCCGCTGACGGCCCTCGGAGAGACCTTCCCGCTCGGCCACACGGACATCACCTACGGCTCCCTGGTCACCATCGTCCTGTTCCTCCTCCTCGCCTACGCGTTGAGCAACACCGGCTGGGGCCAGCACGTCTACGCCCTGGGCAACAGCCAGGAAGCGGCCCGCCTCAACGGCATCCGCACCTCCCGGCTGACCATCGGCATCTACACCGTGGCCGGTCTGCTGTACGGCGTCGCCGCCCTGCTGCTCATCTCCCGCACCGGAGTGGGCGATCCCCAGGCCGGCCA
The DNA here is from genome assembly GCF_052543295.1 of Streptomyces sp. SAS_270. NCBI lineage: Bacteria > Bacillati > Actinomycetota > Actinomycetes > Kitasatosporales > Streptomycetaceae > Streptomyces > Streptomyces sp. SAS_270. The sequence continues at coordinate 40,583 of NZ_JBMNDS010000011.1, read as the reverse complement.
GACCGACAACCTCGACAGCATCACCGCCGTGGTCCTGGGCGGCACCAGCCTCTTCGGCGGACGCGGCTCGGTCCTGGGCACCTTCATCGGCGTCCTCATCGTCGGCGTGTTCCGCAACGGCCTGCAGCTGACGGGCGTCGCCTCCATCTACCAGACCCTGATCACCGGCGTCCTGGTGATCCTCGCGGTGACCGTCGACCAGATCTCCCGGAAGAAGTCCCGATGACCGCCACCTCCTCCTCCCCCACCCCCGTGCTGCAGGCCCGCGGTCTGGTCAAGCGCTACGGCCACGTCACCGCCATCGACGGCGCCGACTTCGACCTGCTGCCCGGCGAGGTCCTCGCCGTCATCGGCGACAACGGAGCCGGCAAGACCAGTCTCATCAAGGCCCTGACCGGCGCGGTGGTCCCCGACGCGGGCGAGATCCGGCTCAACGGCGAACCCATCCAGTTCTCCGGCCCGCAGAGCGCGCGCGCCCACGGCATCGAGACGGTCTACCAGGACCTCGCCGTCGCGGCCTCCATGGACATCGCCTCCAACGTCTTCCTCGGCCGCGAACTGCGCCGCCCGGGCGTCCTCGGCAGCACCTTCCGCATGCTCGACAAGAAGCGGATGCGACGGGAGGCCGCCGAGCACATGGCCGACCTGAAGATCGGCCTGCGCTCGCTCACCCAGGCGGTCGAGACCCTCTCCGGCGGACAACGGCAGGCCGTCGCGGTCGCCCGCGCCGTCGCGTGGGCGCGCAGTGTCGTCGTCATGGACGAACCCACCGCCGCCCTCGGCGTGAAGGAGTCCGGCCAGGTCCTGGACCTGATCCGGCGCGTCCGCGACAAGGGGATGCCGGTGGTGCTGATCAGTCACAACATGCCGCACGTCTTCGAGATCGCCGACCGGATCCACGTCCACCGGCTGGGGCGGCGCGCTGCTGTGATCAAGCCGTCCGACTACTCCATGGCGGAGGTCGTCGCCATCATGACCGGCGCGCTCACCGTCGACGAGGCCGGAGATACTGTCGTAGCGGATTCCGAGGCCGCGAAGGCCGCGGGAGTACAGGCCGGCTGACCGCACGCAGTGAGGACTCCCAGGTTCCGGCCGAGGCCGCGGCCGGAACCGACGAGCACAGGAGACGCTTTCCACCATGGCAGCGAACCGCCGCCCCACTCTGTCCGACGTCGCGCGAGAAGTGGGTGTCAGTGCCAAGACGGTCTCCCGGGTGCTCAACGAGGACGGACCCGTCTCGGCGCGGACGAGGGAACAGGTTCTCGCCGCGGTGGCCAGGCTCGGTTTCCAGCCGAACCTCATGGCACGCAACATCCGTGTGGGCGGCCCGGACACCACCATCGGGCTGGTCGTCCCCGACCTCGGCAACCCCTTCTTCGGAGCTGTCGCCGGCGCCATCGAGGACACCGTCCGCGAGCGCGGACTGACCCTGCTCATGGGCTCCTCCGCGGACGATCCCGACCGCGAACGCACCCTGACCGACAAGTTCCTCGCCCGGCGCGTCAGCATCCTGATGGTCGTGCCGTCCGTCGGCGCCGACCACTCCCATCTGAAGAGCCATCGGGCCCGGGGGCTTCCCGTGGTCTTCATCGACCGTCCGGGAGTGGGACTGTCGACGGACAGCATCGTCAGCTCCAACCGCGCGGGCGCCCATGACGGCGTCGCCCATCTGATCGCCCACGGCCACCGCCGCATCGGCTTCATCGGCGACCTGCCCGTCAAGCTGTACACCCGCCGAGAACGCCTGGCCGGATACCGTACGGCCCTCCAGGACGCCGGTCTCTCCTACGACCGCTCCCTGGTCACCAACGCCCATGACCAGCACGGTGCCGCGGCCGCCACCTCCAAGCTGCTCGCCCTGCCGGATCCCCCCACGGCGCTGTTCGCCGGCAACAACATGGTGGCGCTGGGGATAGTCGCCGAACTCGCCCGCAGCAAACGCAAGGACGTCGCCTTCGTCGCCTTCGACGACGTACCGCTCGCCGAGGCCCTCGAACCAGCCCTGACGGTCGTCGCCCAGGATCCCGAGGAAATCGGCCGAACGGCAGCGGCCACCGCCCTGACACGCCTCGACGGCGACCGCTCCCGCGCCCGCACGATCACCGTCCCCACCAGGCGGATCGTGCGGGGCTCGGGCGAGCGCCCCGCCCCGTAGGCGCGGCCAACGGGGCAACGGGGCAGCGGCCGGTGAACGTACCGTCAGTCCTCCAGGCGCACCGGCATCAGGACCGAGAAGGTGTCCTCGTCGTCGGGCCGGCGGATCGCGATCGGTGCCGTGGGGCTGCCGAACTCCAGGATCAGCCGGTCCCGGGCCCCGGCGGCCAGCGCGTCCAGCAGAAACTCACGGTCGACCGCGACACGGTTCGGGTCGTCGTCGCCGTCGGCGCAGAGGGTCACCGTGCCGCCGTCCTCAGCCCTGAGCAGGCTGAGGTCACGTTCTCCGGCCTCACCGGTGCGGACCGGACCGGTCTCCAGGGCCTTGCGGAAGTCCGCCACCTCGACAACGGCGCGGCGTCCGCCGGCCGCGGGGAGGAGGCGACGGTAGTCGGGGAAGTCGTGGCCGAGACACGGACCGGCTGCCTGCCCGTCCCCGGCCTCCAGTGCCACACGGTCACCGTCGACAGTGAGCCGCACAGGTCCCTCGCCGCCCAACAGCGCCCGCATCGCGTCAGCGAGCGGCGCGGGCACGATGACCTGCACTCGGCTCCCGTCGTGCCCGGCGACAGCGGCCCGCGCGACAGCCATTCGGTACCGGTCGGTGGCCACGGCATGGAGGCTCTCGCCCTCCATGTCGAACAGGACACCGCCGAGCATCGGCAGCTCCGGGTCGGTGCTCACCGCGAAACGGACCGTATCCAGTGCGGCTGCCAGCTCGGGCGCGGCGACGGACAGCCGGACGGTGGCGATGCTGAGCGAGGTCATGACATTCTCCCGGTGATCGAGTAGCGCTCGGAGCGCGGAGAACTCACTGCGGGCATCGGACAGCCCCTGTTCGAGACGGCGCAGGTGCGCCTTGAGCAGGTTCCGGACCAGATCGGTGTCCGCGCCGGACCAGCCGGCCAGCGTCAGCCGGACGTCCGTCAGCGGCATCCCGGCCCGGCGCAGGCGCGCCAGCAGCCGAGCCTCTTCGAGCTGCTCGGGTTCGTACCAGCGATAAGCGCTCACCGGATCCACCCAGGCCGGGACCAGCACACCGGCACGGTCGTAGAACCGCAGGGCGCTCACACCCAGACCGCTGTCGCGGGCCATCTCACCAATGCTACGCATGTCGTTCTCCACACCCGGCACTCTGGGCCCTGAACAAGGTCGAGGGTCAACCACTTCCTGAGGAGTGGATCAGAGCTCGCCCGGTGCGCCGAGGCCGGTCAGGGCGCCGACGGGGTCGAGGTCGGGGGTGCCGCGGGGCCACCAGTCGTCGTGGCCCGGCTCGGACTCGTAGGCGTACCAGAGGCCGTTGTGACCCAGGCGGAGCTGGGCGTGGCCGCGGGGGTGGGTGAGCTGGTTGCGCCGGGGGCGGAAGGCGGGGAGATCGGCGGCGAGGAGGAGGGGGCGAGCGCGGTCGAAGCGGCCCGCGGGAGGGTCCCAGGGCTCTTCGAGGACGGTGAGGCCTTCGAGGCCGCCCTGCCGCCAGGCCGCGACCGCACGGGCCAGGTCGGACGGGGTGCGTCCGGCAGCGGAGGCCAGCGCGGAGTAGAGAGCGCGGGTCGCGGCGGTGAGGCCGGAACCGGGGCGGGCCGCGGCAAGGCGCACCGCGTCCTGCCAGAGCGTCAGCTCCGCGACCGGGTCGCGCCCCGCGGTGAGCAGCGTGTGGGCGCGGGCCGCCGCGTCGGTAGCCAACTGGTCGAGCGCAAACGGGTCCAGACCGCCGGGCGCACCCGGGTAGGCGGGCGGCTGCTGCGGGTGCGCGGGCGGCGGCAGCGGGGCCGGGAGGGGCGGGAGCGCGCGTGGCTTGAGGGCGTCACCGGCGCGGACGCCGGGCAGGGGTGCTGGTTCCTGCTCCTGCGCGGCACGGGCCGCGCGGGCCGCGTTGCGCCGGGACAGGGCGTCCAGCAGCTCCCGTTCGCCGCGGCCGCGCAGCAGGAACAGCACGAAGGGGTCCTCGTCCAGCAGACGTGCCGTCCGGTAGCAGAGGGCGGCCGCGTGTTTGCAGGGGTGGCCGGAGTCCGGGCAGCTGCAGTGCGGTTCGAGGTCGCCGGGGCCCGGGAGCAGGGCGACACCGCACTCCGCGAGCGACTGGGGCATCTCCTTGTCCAGCAGCGCGGCGATGTGCCCGGGCCGTTCGGCGGCGGCGTCCAGGAACCGGTCCCAGTCGGCGTCCGACAGCGTCCGCAGCCGGATCTGCACGCGATAGGGGCGCGGTCTGCTGCCGTGCACATACGCGAGCAGCAGCCCCGGCGTCACGGTGATCGCGTCCACCGACCCCTTTCCGGCATACGCCCTCCCCCGTGCCAGCCGCGCCGCGTCCAGCGCGCCCTCCTCCAAGGCCGTCACCCACGCGTTCCCCCACCACGTCTCCGCGAAGGCGTCCGCGCCGCCCCCGCCCGCCGAGCGGGGCGGGAAGGCGGCGAAGGTACGGCGCAGGTCACCGTCGCGGCCGGGGGCTGCCATGGAACGGGGGAGGCTGTGAATCGGGGTCGCGCCCGGGACCTCGGCCACCGGCTGCGCCCCGCCGGAGGTGGACTGCCGGGTCGGGCGTCGAGTCAGCGGGTCGTCCCGATGGCGCACGTCATCGCGGTGACGCGCACGACGGGCGCCGGGTACGGGGTGGTCTTCCGGTGCCTCCTCCGGCGTCTTCTCGAGTGCAGAGTGCCCGGGCGCCTCGCCGACGGCGGGGGTCGTCGCGCCGGTCAGTGAACTGCCGTGCCGGGTGCGGTCGTTGTCCTGTGGTTCGTTGTCGTGCTGTTCGTGGTCCTGTGGCTCGCGGTCCGGAGGTTCGCTGTCGGGGCGGGTGACGTCATCGGTCCGCTCTGCATCGCCGGGCGGCGCCACCGGGTTGTCCGGCGTTCCGTCAGGGACCCGCGCTGCGGGGTCGCTCCTTACCGCGTCACCGGCGGGCGCAGCCTCGGCGTCGGGCAGTTGGAAGGCGCCCGCGAGGAGGTCCCGTAGGTCCTGGGCCCGGGTGTCCGTTCCGCGGCGCGGGGTCCTGCCCCGGCCCCGTGAGCCGGTCGGTTTCCCTGCCTCGGGCCGACGCCCTGCCCCGGGCTGCGTATCGACTTCCCTGCCCCCGGCCTGCGTTCGCGACCGCGCGGCCTGTTCGCGGGCGGCGCGCAGTGCCTCGCGGGCGATGTCGCCCGGGCGTACGGCACCCGAAGGCGCCCGCTCGTCGGGGCGGACGTCACCGAGGGCCTCGTCCACGGCGGCAGGGGGCTCCGATCCGCGCCGCAGCGCCTCGCGGGCCCCGTCGCCTGGGCGGGGTTCGGGTGCGGGGACCTCCGCGGGTGCCGCGTCTTCCTGGCCCTCCGCCGGGTGGGACTCCGTCTCCGAGCCCCGGGCCTCGCGTTCCCGTGCCGCGCGCAGCGCCCGGCGTGCCACGTCGGCGGGGCGTGCCTCCTGCGCCGGGGGCTTCTCGTCCCCGGGCCCGTTCATGTGTCCCTCCGCAGGGAGACCAGGTCGGACAGTGCGCGGTCGGTGAGTTCGGTCAAGGCGGCCTCGCCGGAGCCCAGGATCGCGTCGGCCAGGGCCCGCTTCGCTTCGAGCATCTCGGCGATACGGTCCTCCACCGTGCCCTCGGTGATGAGGCGGTGGACCTGGACGGGCTGGGTCTGGCCGATGCGGTAGGCGCGGTCGGTGGCCTGTTCCTCGACGGCGGGGTTCCACCAGCGGTCGAAGTGGATGACATGGCCGGCCCGGGTGAGGTTCAGCCCGGTGCCGGCCGCCTTCAGGGAGAGGACCAGGATGGGTGTCGCCCCGCTCTGGAAACGGTCGACCATGTGTTCACGTTCGGCGACCGGTGTGCCGCCGTGCAGCAGCTCCACCGGGACGGCGCGTGCGGCGAGGTGCTCGGTGATCAGGCGGGCCATCCCGACGTACTGCGTGAAGATCAGGGCCGAGCCGTCCTCCGCCAGCAAGGTGTCGAGCAGTTCGTCGAGCAGGGCCAGTTTCCCGGAGCGGGTGGCGAGGCCCGGCACCGCGGCCTGCGCGTTCTCCTTCAGATAGAGCGCCGGGTGGTTGCAGATCTGCTTGAGGGAGGTGAGCAGTTTCAGCACCAGGCCGCGGCGTGCGATTCCCTCGGCCGTCTCGATGGCGAGCATCGACTCGCGGACCACCGCCTCGTAGAGGGAGGCCTGTTCGCGGGTCAGCGGGACGGGGTGGTCGGTCTCGGTCTTCGGCGGGAGCTCGGGGACGATGCCGGGGTCGGACTTCTTTCGGCGGAGCAGGAAGGGGCGGATCAGCCGGGCCAGGCGCGCCACCGCCTCCTCGTCCTCGCCGTTCTCCACCGCGCGCGCGTGCCGGGCGCGGAAGGACTTGAGGGGGCCGAGGAGACCGGGGGTCGTCCAGTCCAGCAGGGCCCAGAGTTCGGAGAGGTTGTTCTCCACGGGGGTTCCGGTGAGCGCCACGCGCGCGGGGGCCGGAATCGTGCGCAGCGCCTTCGCCGTCGCCGAGTAGGGGTTCTTGACGTGCTGTGCCTCGTCCGCGACGACCATGCCCCAGGTGTGCTGGGCGAGCCGCGGCGCGGCCGAGCGCATCGTCCCGTAGGTGGTGAGGACGAAACCGCCGTCCAGGTCCTCCAGGGTGCGCCCCGTTCCGTGGTAGCGGCGGACAGGAACTCCGGGGGCGAACCGGGTGATCTCCCGCTGCCAGTTGCCGAGCAGCGAGGCGGGGCAGACGACGAGGGTGGGCTCGCGGCGGGCTCGGCGCAGATGCAGGGCGATGACGGTGACGGTCTTGCCGAGCCCCATGTCGTCGGCGAGGCAGCCGCCGAGACCGAGGGAGGTCATGAGGTCCAGCCAGGACAGCCCTCGCAGCTGGTAGTCGCGCAGTGTGGCCCGCAGGCCGGGTGGCGGCTCGACGGGTGTCACGCCCGCCGTGAGCCGGTCGCGCAGCGCGGCCAGTGCACCGACGGGGACCGCCTCGACCGTCTCGCCGTCGATCTCCGCGGTGCCGCTGAGCGCGGCGGACAGCGCGTCGACCGGGTCGAGCAGGCCCAGTTCGCGCTTGCGGGCCTTGCGGACGAGTGCCGGGTCGACGAGGACCCACTGGTCGCGCAGTCGGACGACCGGGCGGTGTGCCTCGGCGAGCAGATCCATCTCGGCGTCCGTGAGCGGGTCGCCGCCGAGGGCCAGCTGCCAGCGGAACTGGAGCAGGTCCTCGCTCTCGAAGAAGCCCGTGCCGTCCGTCGCCGACCCGGGGGCGGGCCGCACCACCGCTGTCGCGCTCAGGTCCTGGGCGAGGTCCCGGGGCCAGTGCACGGCGACCCCGGCTGCGCCGAGCCGGGTCGCCGCGACTCCGAGCAGGTCGGTCAGCTCGTCCTCGGAGAGGGCGAGCACGTCGGGCACGTCCTGCTCGGAGAGGCGGTCCAGGGGAGACCAGACGCGGGCCGCGCGGCGGACGGCGAGGGCGGCGTCGACCCGCGCGCGGGGGCCGAACGTCGCGTCGGCGCTGCCCGACCAGAGAGCCGAGGCGTCGACGACGAGGGTGGGGTCGGCGAGGCTGTGCACCTGGACCACGGCGGCGCCCGCGCGGCGTGCGCCCTCGCTGTCGTCGAAGAGCTGGTAGGCGGAGAGGTCCAGGCGCAGCGAGATCCGTACGCCCGCGTCCATGCCCGCCGCGACCTCCGCGGCCCAGTCGTGGGCGCCCGACAGCCGTTGCGGTTCGACCGCGGCGAAGGGCTTTCCCGAGGTGTACCGGGCGGCGGGGGTGCGGGGCAGGGTGTCGGCGACCGCGTCGAGGAAGGACCGCATCAGCGCCTCGGGTTCGGGCAGCCGGAGCGGGCCCTTGCCGGGGAGCGGGACGGCGTGTCCCTCGTACGGGAGGGCCGCGGCGACCGCCCTCAGGTGCGCGATGTCGTCCGGGTCCAGGGGGCCGGCGCGCCACGCGTCGTGGCCGTCGGCCGTCAGGCCCGGCAGCAGCCGTCCGCGCGCGACGAGTCGCAGGGCGTGCAGTGCGGCCGCACCCCAGCAGGCGGTGGCGGGATGGGCGGCGGGGTCGCGGCGCGCCCCGGCGAGCAGCGGCAGCGCCTCGGCAACCGGCAGGGTCACGGCGGGCACGGTGCCCCTGCGGACGCCTGGGCCGTGGGGCCGTACGACGGTGAGTTCGGCCGGTGCGGCGGACGGCAGCGGGTCGCCGTCCGGGGACCAGAAGGCGACTCGGCCGGCGCGCGGCAGCGGTGCGGGCAAGAAGACCGCGGCGAGCCGTACGGACACGGCGGCCGGGTCCAGGCGCTCGGCCTCTCGCGCACCCACCCTCGCCCCGTCTCGCTCGGCCACTGCCACGGGTCCGTGGCCGGACGGCGCGTCGCCGACGCCACCGTGCACGGAATCCACCGCATCCGCCATACGCCCGGTCACCTCCCGCCCCTTTGTCGCATCAGGTGTCTTCGACTCTACGGGCGGCCTCTGACAATCGGCCTCGGCGACGGGCCCGGTGGCCTCGGCGGCCCCGTCAGGGGGTCGTGCGGGAGACGACGAACACGAAGGGACGGGTGGGGTCCGACAGGTTCACCAGGACGTCCTGGGTGGGCGCCGGGTTCTTCTGCTTGTGGACGAGGCCGTACCAGGGGCCGCGGCCGCTGAACTCCCAGCCGGTGACCTTCTGGTCGCGGGCGCTGATGGTGATGTGGTCCTCCTTCAGGTCGGCCCGGCTGGTGCCCAGGTCGGCGAGGAAGACGTCCAGGTTCGCGTCGGAGGTCTGGAACTGGACGTAGAGACGGCTGGTCTTCCAGTTGTTCGTCTCGTAGTAGGCGACCCAGTCCGCCGGGTGCGGGATGGGCAGCTGGTAGAGGCGGCGCTGCACCTTCGACGGCCAGCCCGTGGTGAGGCCGGTCGCCGAGTACTTCGCCTCCTTGTCCTTGCCGCTGTTGCGGCTCTGGTTGGCGGAGATGACCAGGTAGCCGGCCGGGACGCCGATCAGGAGCACGATGATCAGCAGGGTCAGGGCGCGGCGGCGGTTGCGGTGGCGCCGGTCCTCCGGAGGGCGCCGGCGCGGCTCGTCCGGGGGCGAGGCCTGGCGTGGCAGGGAGGCCGTCACAGTGTCTCCTGCGAGGTACGGCGCGACTCCACGTAGCGCTCGTACCGCTCGTAGCGCTCGACCCGGCGGCGGTTGGCGCGGCGGAAGCGTCGGGCGACGAGGCGGGAGAGGTCCGCGGCACCGACCATGCCGGCCTCGGGGCCGAGCTGGGCGCGCGCGATGCGGGCCTCGGGGCGGTAGCCGCGGCCGGTCAGGTGCCTGCGGAAGGCGTCGCGGGCGGGGCCGATGAGCAGGTCGTCGGCCGCGGAGACGCCGCCCCCGATGACGAAGCAGGAGGGGTCGAGGGCCGCGGCCAGGTTGGCGATGCCGACGCCGAGCCACTGGCCGATGTCCTGGAGCAGCTCGATGCACATGGCGTCGCCCTCGCGGGCCAGCTCGGTGATCATCGGGCCGGTGATGTCGGCGATGTTGCCCTTGACGTGCTCGATGATCCCGTACGCCACCGGGGAGTCCGCGGCGGCAAGTTCGCGGGCCTCGCGGACCAGCGCGTTGCCGGAGCTGTACTGCTCCCAGCAGCCGCGGTTGCCGCAGGGGCAGCGGTGGCCGCCGGGCACGACCTGCATATGGCCGAACTCGCCCGCCACGCCGAACTTGCCGCGCTTGACCTGGCCGTCCTCGAGGATGGCGCCGCCGATACCGGTGCCGAGCGTGATCATCACCAGATGGTCCTCGCCGCGGCCCGCGCCGAAGCGCCACTCGGCCCAGGCGGCCGTGTTGGCGTCGTTGTCGACCAGGACGGGCACGGCGAGGCGTCCCGCGATGCGGTCGCGCAGGGGCTCGTTGCGCCAGGACAGGTGGGGGGCGAAGAGCACGCGGTTGCGGTCCGCGTCGACCCAGCCGGCCGCGCCGATACCGACGGCGTGCACGTCGTGCCGGTCGGAGAGGTCCAGCACCAGCTCGACGATGGTGTCCTCGACGACCTTGGGGCTCTTGGACTTGTCCGGCGTCTCCGTGCGGACTTTCTCCAGGATGTTCCCGTCGGCGTCGACGACGCCCGCCATCACCTTCGTACCGCCGATGTCGATGCCGACGGTCGGAACGCGGGGCGCCGTCAGGTGGGAACGGCGCTCACGGGTCCCCACGGTCCGCAGGACGGTGGCCCGCGCGGAGCCGCGGTGGGTGAAGTCGCGGTAGGTGCTCATCGCGCCGATTCTGCCTCACGCCCCCGCGGCCCCGCATCGTGGAGCCCCCTGAGCCCCCGCTAGTCGCCCTTGGCGGTGTCCGTCGGCCGGCCTCCCAGGTGGGTCGGCACCGGGGCGCGCTCCAGTTCGTGGCGGAGGTCGTCGAGTTCGCTGCCGCCTGCCATTTGGCGGGTCAGCTCGTCGAGGGTGATCTCGTCACGGGCGTTGCTGCTGAACATGGTGCCGCGCTTCAGGAGCACGAAACGGTCGCCCACCAGATACGCGTGATGCGGATTGTGGGTGATCAACACAACACCCAGTCCGGCGTCCCGTGCCGCCGCCACATATTTGAGGACCACACCGGACTGCTTCACACCGAGGGCGGCGGTGGGCTCGTCGAGGACGAGGACCTTGGCGCCGAAGTAGACGGCGCGGGCGATCGCCACGCACTGGCGCTCACCGCCGGAGAGGGTGCCGATGGGCTGGTCGACGTCGCGCAGGTCGATGCCCATGCGCAGCAGCTCGGCGTGGGTCGTCCTCCGCATGAGCTCGACGTCCATGCGCTTGAAGGGGCCGCTGCCCTTGGAGAGCTCGGAGCCGAGGAAGAAGTTGCGCCACACCGGCATCAGCGGGACGACGGCGAGGTCCTGGTAGACCGTGGCGATGCCCCGGTCCAGGGCCTCGCGCGGCGAGCCGAGACGGGTCTCCTCGCCCTCGATGCGCAGCGTGCCCGCGTCGTGCTGGTGCAGACCCGCGATGATCTTGATGAGGGTGGACTTGCCCGCGCCGTTGTCGCCGAGCACGCAGGAGATCTCCCCCGCGTGCACCTGCAGCGAGACGCCTTCGAGGGCGCGGATGTTGCCGTAGTACTTACTGACGTCGTCGAGCTCGACGAGCGCCCTGCCGTCCGGGTCCGTGGCGGCCGTCTTGGTGATGTCCGTCGTCATTTCGTCGCCTCCGCGCGCTTGCGGACCCAGTGGTTGAGCAGGGTGGCCAGGAGCAGCATCACTCCCAGGAAGAACTTGAACCAGTCCGGGTTCCACTCGGCGAACACGATGCCCTTGCTGACCATGCCGAAGATGAGCGCGCCGACCGCCGCACCGACCGCGGAGCCGTAGCCGCCGGTGATCAGGCAGCCGCCGATGACCGCGGCGATGATGTAGATCAGCTCGTTGCCGACGCCCTCGCCGGACTGCACGACGTCGAAGGAGAACAGCAGGTGCTGGCCGGAGATCCAGGCGCCGAAGGCGACGCCCATGTAGAGGCCGATCTTGGTCTTGTTGACGGGGACGCCGACCGCGCGGGCCGCGTCCTCGCCGCCGCCCACGGCGTAGATCCAGTTGCCGAACCGGGTGCGCAGCAGGATCCAGGTGGCGACCAGGATCAGGCCGAGCCACCACAGGATGGTCACCTTGAAGTCGACGCCGCCGATGGTGAACGTGGAGGCGAAGACGGACTTCGCGGAGGAGAAGCCCTCCATGTCGGAGATCGACTTCGTGGAGACCGTGTCGCTGATCAGCTTGGTGAAGCCGAGGTTCATGCCGGTCAGCATCAGGAAGGTGCCGAGCGTGATGATGAAGCTCGGCGGGTCGGTGCGGGTCAGCATGACGCCGTTGAACACGCCGATGGCGAGCGTGACGAGCAGCGAGACGCCGACGCCGACCCAGACGTTCGCGGTCATCTGGTAGCTGAACATCGAGGAGATCAGCGCGGAGCTGGTCACCAGGACGCCTGCGGAGAGGTCGAACTCGCCGCCGATCATCAGCAGCGCGACCGGGACGGCCATGATGCCGATCGTCGAGGAGGCGTAGAGGACCGTGCTGAGGCTCGCGGCCCGTACGAAACTGTCGGCGAAGATCGCGAAGAAGAGGAAGACGGCGATCGCGCCGACCACCGAACCGAGTTCGGGCCGGCCCAGGAGCCTGCGCAGCGGCGAGGTCTTCAGGAGGCGTTCGTCGGTCTTGGTGCCCGGCGCGGGCGCCGGTGCCGTGGTGCTCATCGGGTCCCCCGCTTGGTGTAGTCCTCAAGCTCGGCGGCCATGTCCTTGGTGATGATCTGCGGGCCGGTGAGGACCGGCTTGCCGCCGCCGAGGACGTTGGCGTTGTACTTGTAGAGCCACAGCAGGTCCACGGCCTCGTACCCCTGGAGGTAGGGCTGCTGGTCGACGGCGAAGCCGAGCGTGCCGTCCTGGAGTTCGGTGGCCACCTTGGCGTTCAGGTCGAAGGTGTCGATCTCGGCCTTGCTGCCCGCGTCCGTCCTGGCCTTCACCGCGGTGTCGGCGTAGGGGGCGCCGAGCGTGACGACGCTGTCGATGGACTTGTCGGCCTGCAGCTTCGCCCCGATCGAGGACTGCACGGAGGGCATGCTGGTGCCCTCGACGTAGAGGTTCTGCACATCGCCGTCGAAGGTCTTCTTCACACCCGCGCAGCGCTGCTCGTGGCCGACGTTGCCCTGCTCGTGCAGGATGCACAGGGCCTTCTTCTTCCCGCGCTTGTTCAGCTCCTCGCCGACGGCCTCGCCGGCGATCGTCTCGTCCTGGCCGATGTGCGCGAGCGCACCGAACGCCTTGGACTCCTCGGATCCGGAGTTCACCGTGATCACGGGGATGCCGGCCTTCTCGGCGCGCGCCACGGCGGCCTTCATCGCGTCGGGCTTGGCGAGGGTGACGACGATGCCGTCGACCTTCTTGTCGATCGCGGCGTCGATGAGCTGTGCCTGCTGCTGGGCCTCGTCGTCGTGCGAGTACAGGAAGTTGATGTTGTCCTTGACGGCGGCCTGCTTGGCGCCGCTCTGCACGATGTCCCAGAAGGTGTCGCCATCACCCGAGTGGGTGATCATCGCGAAGGTCCACCTGGGCGTGTTGACCGCGGCCCTCCCCTGGGCCGACGCGGCCTTGCGGGCGTCCTCGGCCTTCTTGCCGCCGGTGCTGCTGCATCCCGCGAGGGACACCCCCAGCGCCCCTGCGAGCGCGATGCTTACCCAGGTCCGAGTCCGTGCCACGAGGCCGTGCCCTTCTTGCTGTGCCGCTTGGTGCGCCGGGCCCTGCGGACCGGCCCGGAGGGCCGTTCCGTAGGCCCCTGGGGCCGGATGATCTCCGGCCCCGAACGCCCAAGTATCGCCGACCCTTGATCGCCGTGTCCGTGCAGGTCCCGGGCGCCCCGGACGCCCTTGGGCCGGGGGTCCGGGGGTTGTCCCCCGGGCGGACACGGCGTGCACCGGGATCATGCACCCCATCAGCGGGTACCGCGCGCGGTGTACTTCTCCAGCTGCGGTACGTCCTTCTCGGTGACGAGCGCCGGGCCGGTGAAGACCGTCTTGCCGCCGCCGATCACGTTGCCGTTGGTCCTGTAGAGCCACAGTTCGTCAATGGCCTCGTATCCCTGCAGGTAGGGCTGCTGGTCCACGGCGAAGTCGACCTCCTTGGCCTTCAGCCGCCTGACCACCTCGGCGTTCAGGTCGAAGGTGGCGATCTCTGCCTTGCTTCCCGCGTCGTCCTTCGCCTTGACGGCGACGGCGGCGATCGGGGCGCCGAGGGTGACGACCGCGTCGATGCCCTTGGTGGCCTGGAGCTTCGCCTCGATGGAGGACTGCGAGGAGGGGGCGTTGGTGCCGTCGACGCCGAGGTTCTCGAGCGAGCCCTTGAAGGTCTTCTTCACACCCGCGCAGCGCTGCTCCAGGGAGACGTTTCCCTGCTCGTGGATGACGCAGACGGCCTTCTTCAGTCCGCGCTTGTTCAGCTCCTCGCCGACGGCCTCACCGGCCACCGACTCGTCCTGGCCGAAGTGCACGAGGGCGCCGAACTGCTTCGAGTACTCCGCGCCGGAGTTGATCGACACGACGGGGATGCCCGCCTTCCGGGCCTTGGCGAGGACGTCCTTCATGGCCTCGGGCTTGGCCAGGGTGACCACGATGCCGTCGACCTTCTTGTCGATCGCGGCCTGCACCAGCTCGGCCTGCCCCTTGGCCTCCTTGTCGTTGGAGTACAGGAACTGGACGTTGTCCTTGGCCGCCGCCTGCTTCGCGCCGCTCTGCACGATGTCCCAGAAGGTGTCGCCCTCACCCGCGTGGGTGATCATGGCGATTTTCAGGCGGGGCGTGCCGACCGCCTTGCCGCCCCCGCTGTCGCTCGCCTTGTCCTGCGAGTCCTTGCCACCGGAACTGCTGCACCCCGCGGCGAGCGCGATCGTGGCCAGCACCGCCACTGCTGTTCGGGCTGTACGCATGGTCGGACCCCTCTTCTCCCGGCCGCCCCGTTGCGGCTGAGGGAGTTCTAGCTTCGGGGTCGAGCGCCCGTCCATCGGTTTGCCAGAACATTCTTACGATCGAGATGGACTCTCCACTCCTGCCGGCTCACGGCCGTGACCGAGTCGTGCCGAGGAGCACTCCGAACGGCGTCACGGTCGTACGAGGAGCTGGAACTCGAAGGAGTAGCGCGAGGCGCGGTAGGTGTGGGAGCCGAACTCGACGGCGCGGCCGGTGTCGTCGAAGGTGGTGCGCTGCATGGTGAGCAGGGGTGCGCCCTCGGGCTCGCCGAGCCGTTCGCCCTCCTCGGCGGTGGCCGCGCGGGCGCCGACGGACTGCCGGGCGCTGTGCAGGGTGACACCTGCCGCGCGCATCATCCGGTACAGGCCGGTGCCCTCCAGCTGCGCGCTGTCGAGGTCCAGCAGGCCGGTGGGCAGGTGGTTGCACAGGTGTGCCATCGGTTCGCCGTGCGCGAGGCGGAGCCGTTCGACCCGGTGCACCTCGCTGCCCTCGGCGACCCCGAGGGCCGCCGCGACCTCGGCGGAGGCGGGTTCGAGGATGTTGCGCAGCACATGGGTCGCGGGGCGCTGGCCCGCCGCCTCCAGGTCGTCGTAGAGGCTGCTGAGCTCCATCGGGCGCTTCACCTGGCTGTGCACGACCTGGGTGCCGACGCCTCGGCGGCGCACCAGCAGTCCCTTGTCGACCAGGGACTGGATCGCCTGGCGGACGGTCGGCCGGGACAGGCCGAGGCGCCCGGCGAGCTCGATCTCGTTGCCCAGCAGGCTGCCCGGTGTCAGCGTTCCGTGCTCGATCGCGGCCTCCAGCTGCTGGGACAGCTGGAAGTAGAGCGGGACCGGGCTGCTGCGGTCGACGCTGAGCTGGAGCGACACGGTCGGATCGACTTCTGGTTTCGGCACGGCCTGAGCGTAGCTCCGGGAGATGTTGACGGGAAGTTGTGAAGTTCGATTGTCCGGACATTCGCATTGACAGCGTGCCTGGTCGGCCCCCCAATAGGTCCCATGCGCATCGGACTCATCGGAGCGGGTCGTATCGGCACATTCCATGCGACGACTCTCAGCCGTCACCGCGAGGTCGGCGGCTCTCTCATCGTGACGGATGCGGATCCCGCGAGGGCCCATGCGCTCGCGGACCGGCTGGGGGCGACGGCGGCGCCCGGCGTGGACGAGATCTTCACCTGGGGCGTGGACGCGGTGGTCATCACGGCCGCGACCTCGGCGCATGGCGAACTGATCGGTCGGGCAGCACGGTCGGGGCTCCCGGTGTTCTGCGAGAAGCCCATCGCCCTCGATCTGCCGGGCACGCTGACCGCGCTCGCCGAGGTCGACACCGCCGGAACGGTTCTGCAGCTGGGCTTCCAGCGTCGCTTCGACGTGGGGTACACGGCGGCCCGGGAAGCGGTGCGCTCGGGTCGGCTCGGGCGGCTGCACACGGTGCGTGCGATGACGTCCGACCAGTCGCCGCCGCCGGCCGCGTACCTTCCGCTCTCCGGCGGCCTCTACCGGGACTGCCTGGTCCACGACTTCGACATGCTGCGCTGGGTGACGGGCCACGAGATCGTCGAGGTGTACGCGACCGGGTCGGACGCCGGCCCGGCGATGTTCCGCGAGGCCCACGACATCGACACGGCCGCCGCCGTCCTCACGTTCGACGACGGCACGCTCGCGACGGCGACGGCGACCCGGACGAACGGTGCGGGGTACGACGTCCGTATGGAGCTGGCCGGCGAGCTGGACCAGATCGCCGTCGGGCTCGACGACCGGACGCCGATCGCGTCCACGGAACCGGCCGGACCCCCGCCCGCGACCAAGCCGTGGACCGGCTTCCTGGAACGCTTCGGCCCCGCGTACGAGGCCGAGCTCGGCGCCTTCGTCGAGGTGGTCCGCGGTGAGCGCGCCAACCCGTGCGACGGCCGAGAGGCGCTGCACGCCCTGCGCATCGCCGAGGCGTGCGAGCTGTCGCGGCACGAGCGGCGGCCGGTGCGGCTGACGGAGGTCCCGGGCGGACGCGACTGAGCTCGCGCACCCGGGTCACCCGAGAAGCCGTACGGCCGGGGTCTGCGTGCTCGTGGCGAGTACGCGCTCGCAGTGGCGGCAGACCACCTCGTGCGGGCGCACCGCGTTGGTCTGGGTGCTGCCGGTGCCCGACTCCTCGGTGTCCCGGCAGTGGTACGCCAGGTGGAGCCGGACCCAGGGGTGGCTGGTGGGCGCCATGGCCTGGTTGCCGTCACGGGCGTCCTGGAAGGGCGCCCACCAGAAGTCGACCAGGGCACGGACCGCCAGACGCTCGGCGCCCCGCGTCGTGTCGAACGCGGCGAGCCGGGCCGCGGCGTAGTGACGGGGGAAGCCGCCGCGGCTGCCGGAGCACAGCGCCCGTTCGGCGCCGCGCTCGATGACCGTCGTACGGCCGGTGCGCTCGCAGACGAAGCAGTCCAGGGTGAATTCCAGCTTGGAGCGCCAGTACAGCTCGTGGGTGTCCGTGCCGCGCGGCGGCAGTCCGGTCAGCTCGGCGGTGATCTCCGCGGTACGCAGCACGGTCGGCCTCCTGACGGTTCACGGACGGCGGCAGGGACGCAGGGACGACGGACACGCACCGGCGTGTGCTACCAGCGCACCGGCATCCTCCGCACGCCGCGCATCAGCATGCCGGGCAGGCGGCCGCTCGGCGGTCCGTCGAGGGCCAGGTCCGGGCAGCGGTCCAGCAGGGAGGGCAGCGCGATACGCGCTTCGAGACGGGCCAGGGGTGCGCCCAGGCAGTAGTGGATGCCGTGCCCGAAGGCGAGGTGGCCGCGGGCGTCACGCCGGATGTCGAAGCGGTCGGGGGCCGGATATCTGCCCCCGTCGCGGTCGGCCGCGGTGAGGCCGATCATCACCGGGTCGCCCGCAGAGACCGCCGTACCGCCGATGACGAGCGGCTCTGCGGCGAACCGGAAGGTCGCGTTCTCCACGGGGCCGTCGTAGCGCAGCATCTCCTCGACGGCCCCGTCGAGGAGGGTCATGTCGGCCCGCAGCGCGGCGAGTTGCCCGAGGTGTGTGAGCAGGGCGTGGACGCCGCTCGTGATGAGGTTGACCGTCGTCTCGTGCCCGGCGATGAGCAGCACGAACGCCATGCCGCGCAGTTCCTCGGGCGAGAGCCGGTCGCCGTCCTCGGCGGTGGTGCGGATGAGGCTGCTCAGCAGGTCGTCGGCCGGCCCGGCGCACCGCTTTTCCTCGATCAAGTCGGTGAGGTAGGCGGCGAGTTGAACGAACGCCTCGTGCTCGCTCTGCGCGTCGGCGGGCGCGACCGCCTCCGTGGACAGTGCCCGGAAGGCGGCCCGGTCGATCTCGGGCACCCCGAGCAGTTCGCAGATGACCGTGAGCGGCAGCGGATACGCGAACGACTCCACGAGGTCTGCGTGTCCGTGCGGCAGCATCGCGTCGAGCAGCGCGTCGGTGATCTCCTGGACGCGCGGGCGCAGCGCCTCCACCCGGCGCATGGTGAACGCACGGGCGATCAGCCCCCGCAGCCGCGTGTGCTGCGGCGGGTCGGCGATCAGCAGGTACTTGCCGATCAGCTCCTCGTCGAGGAACGTGAACCCGATCCTCGCCCCGTCCTTGGCCAGCCGCGGATCGGCGAGCGCTGCCCGCGCCTCCTCGTATCCGACGACGAGCCACGTCTCGTGGTGCTGGTCGGGCGGCGGCAGCCGCACCTTGTGCACCGGCCCCAGCGCCCGCAGCTGCGCGTACACCGGGTGCGGGTCCTCGGTGAACCCCGCACCCCACTCCCCCAGATCGACCACATCCGCCATACGACATCCCCCCTCGCCCCTCCAACGGCCGGGCGGTCGGACTAGTGCCCGTCCCCTTCGAGCTCCTCCAGGAGCCCGGCGTCGTAGGTCAGCAGGGCGATCTGCACACGGTTGTTGAGGTCGAGTTTGGCGAGGATGCGGGAGACGTGTGTCTTGACGGTCGCGACGCTCATGAACAGCTCGCTCGCGATGTCGGCGTTCGACCTGCCCTGTCCGACGGCAACGGCCACCTCGCGCTCGCGGTCGTTGAGCGCGGCGATGCGGTCGCGGGCGCCGGAGCGGCGGGTGTCGAGTGCGGAGCCGGCGGCGTGCGCCATCAACTGGCGGGTGACGGCGGGCGACAGCACGGGATCGCCCGCGGCGACGCGCCGTACCGCTTCGAGGATCTCCACGGGCGGGGTGTCCTTGAGGACGAACCCGGCCGCGCCCGCGCGCAGGGCCCGCAGCACCTGCTCGTCGGCGTGGAACGTCGTCAGGACCACGACCTGGGGGGCGTCCTTGCGGCCGCGCAGCTTCTCCGTGGCCGCGAGGCCGTCGACCGCAGGCATCCGGATGTCCATCAGGACGACGTCGGGACGGGTGCGGTCGACGAGCGCCTCGACCTCGCCGCCGTCGGCGGCCTCGCCGACGATCTCGATGTCGTCGGCGCCGCCCATCATGAAGGAGAGGCCGGCTCGCACGAGCGGATCGTCGTCGACGAGGAGCAGTCGGATCACAGTCATGGCCCCACCGTAGTGAGGCGTCGCCCTCGGTTCGTCGTTTCACCGGGGCCGCGGAAAAGCCTACGGGCGCGCAACTCGGCGCCTACGCGGTGCCGTTGCCCCACGGCAACCAGGCTCTGACCGCGAACCCGCCGTCCTCCTGGGCCCCGTGCTCAAGCCGGCCGCCGGCCAGGGTGGCGCGCTCCGTCAGGCCGATGAGGCCCTGGGCCGAGCCGGGGACGTGGGGCACGTCGCCGGGCGGCGGCGGGTTGCGCACGGAGATCGTGAGGCCGTCGCCGGGGGCGCCCGCGACGCAGACCGTGACCTCCGCGCCGGGCGCGTGTTTGCGGGCGTTGGTCAGGCCCTCCTGGGCGATGCGGTACGCGGTGCGGCCGACGGACGCGGGGACGCCGGCCGGGTCGGTGACACGGTTGTCGAGGACGACCTTCATGCCGGCCGCGCGCGACTCGGAGACCAGACCGTCCAGGGCCACCAGCGTCGGCTGCGGCCGCCCCGCGTCGTCGGCGTCACCCGCGCGCAGCACGCCGATGATCTCCCGCAGGTCCTGCAACGCCTCGTGCGCGCTCTCCCTGATCACCCCGGCGGCCCGCGCGACCTCCGCCTGCGGCGCGTCCGGCCGGAACTCCAGCGCCCCGGCATGCACGCTCAGCAGGGTCAGCCGATGGGCGAGTACGTCGTGCATCTCGCGCGCGATGGCCTCACGGGCGAGCCGCTGTGCCTGCTCGGCCCGCAGCACCGCCTCCGTCTCGGCCCGCCACGCCCGGTCCCGCAGGCTCAGCATGAGCTGGCGCTTGGACCTGACGAACATCCCCCAGCCGACCACCGACACGGCCAGCAACGCGGTGACGGCGATCGAGACGGCGTACGGCAGATCGGGGTCGGGGCGCAGCCAGAAGAACAGCGGGATCAGGGCGAGCTGGACGGCGCCGAGCCCGCCCGCGTACTTGAAGGGCCGGTGCACGGCCAGCGTGAACAGGGCGACCAGGCCCGCGCCGCTCGCGGTGTTCGAGATCAGCCCCACGGGGATCATGGCGACGGCGAGCCCGAGCGGCCAGCGGCGGCGCAGCCAGACGGCGGCGCAGGCGAGCGCGCCGAGCAACTGGTCGAGGACGGCGAGCGTGTGCGGGGTGTTCGGGTCGTGGGACACCGTGTTCGCGCTCAGCACGCCGATCACGACGGCGAGCAGGAAGCACCCGAAGTCGACGACCCAGTCGCGCACGGTGCGCCGCGGTCGGCCCCACCGCGTGGAGCGCTCCGCCCGGTCGGGGTCGAAACCCGCGGCCAGGGCCGACGGCAGCAGCCAGCGCCGCCCGGGCAGCACGGCGTACTGCGGGGCGGGCAGCACGGTCCCGCTCCGTGCCCGCGGCGAAGACTCGTCCCCCTGCTTGTCACCACTCACAATCGACAAATCTACGCATGCACGGCCGACGCGACCTCCCCACGCGGGGTATCGCCGACGAAAGTCGAGCCACTTCAGACTTTCGTCACGGCCCTCCGCCGAACGCGGCGACTTCGGTCGAACATGCCTCGCCTCACGGCCGACGAGCGCGGGGGGCCCGCGGGGCGAGAGTCTTCCCATGAAGCAGGCTCTGGAGTCTCTCGGCTGTCTCGCCCTGGTGCAGGGCGCCATCGGACTGGTAAACGCGCTGAGCGGCAGGCTGCACGGCTGGGGTGTCGTGCAGCGGTTCGACTTCCTGGACGGCTACGAGATCTACGCGAGCATCGCCCTGCTCGTGCTGTCGTTCGCGCTGTTCGCAGCCGCCGAGAGCCGGAAACCGGACTGAACGTGCAGGCTTCGTGGAGCCCGCCCGACGCCAGGTTAACTTCCCGAAAACTCATCGGACTTGACGGGAAAACCTCTCAGGTTGTCATTGACATGCCACTGTCTACGCGCGTCATCATGAGGCCATGAGATTCCCCCCACGGATCACTCGCATCGGCGCCGCAGCCGCCGTCCTGTCCGCCCTCCTCGTCGGCGGCGCCGTCACCGCCACCCCGGCGTCCGCCGCTGTCGGCAGCATCTGCTACAGCGCCCTGCCCTCCCAGGCGCACCACACGCTCGACCTGATCGCGTCGAACGGCCCCTTCCCGTACTCGCAGGACGGTGTCGTCTTCCAGAACCGGGAAGGCGTCCTGCCCAGCCAGTCCACTGGCTACTATCACGAGTACACCGTGATCACTCCGGGCTCCTCCACGCGCGGCGCGCGCCGCATCGTCACCGGCGAGGAGACCCAGGAGGACTACTACACCTCCGACCACTACGCCACGTTCGACCTCGTCGACTTCGGCTGCTGAGGTCTGACGGTCCGCCATCTCGACCGACTGGAGGCCCGGCCCGCGTTCAGCCGGGCCTCCAGCTCCATGGAGCAACCGACGGGGCCCCCTCCACGGCCACGTCCCCTGTGACGCACTCCCCACGCTCACTGAAGCCTTAAATACGCATCCAACATGTGCATTTGATACTGTCCTTGCGTGCGGTTGACGAAGTTCACCGACCTGGCGCTGCGTGCCGTGATGCGTCTGGCGGTTTCCGAGCAGGACGAGCCCCTGACCACCCGAGAGGTGGCCCAGGCCATGGGCGTGCCCGCCACCCACATGGCGAAGGCGATCACCCGGCTGCAGCACCTCGGTGTCCTGGAGGCCCGACGAGGGCGTGGCGGCGGGTTGGGCCTGACCCAGCTGGGCCGGCACGCTTCGGTCGGCTGGCTGGTGCGGGAGCTGGAGGGCGACGGCGAGGTCGTCGCCTGCGACGGCGATCCCCCCTGTCCGCTGCGCGGGGCGTGCCGGTTGCGCCGGGCGCTGCGCGACGCCCAGGAAGCCTTCTACGCCTCGCTCGACCCGTTGACGGTGGCCGACCTGGTGACGTCCCCCACCGGGCCGGTCCTCGTCGGACTGGTCGGCCGCCGCCCCGAGTAGGCGACAGGGCACCGTCCCGAGGGAGCGGAGAGCACCGCCTCCAGCAGACGGAAGAGCACCGCATTTCCGCACTCGCACTCGACGGGGCCCGCGACCCACATCCTTAAATACGCATATCACTTACCAGTTCAGGAGACGCTGTGCTGTCCGAGCAGTCCACCCCGGTCGTCCGTGCCACCCTGCCCCTCGTCGGCGCCGCGATCGGCGAGATAACCGAGGGGTTCTACACCAGGCTCTTCCAGGACCGACCCGAGCTCCTGCGTGACCTGTTCAACCGCGGCAACCAGGCCAACGGGGAACAGCAGAAGGCGTTGGCCGGCTCCATCGCCGCGTTCGCGGGCATGCTGGTCGAACGCCCCGAGTCCCGGCCCGACGCGATGCTCGCCCGGATCGCCCACAAGCACGCCTCGCTCGGCATCACCTCCGACCAGTACAAGCTCGTCCACCAGCACCTCTTCGCGGCGATCGGCGACGTCCTCGGCAGCGCGGTCACCCCCGAGGTGGCCGCCGCCTGGGACGAGGTGTACTGGCTGATGGCCAACGCCCTGATCGCCCTGGAGGCGCGGCTCTACCAGGACTCCGGCACAGCCGAGGGCGGGGCCTGGCGGGAGATGGAGATCGTCGAGCGGCACGAGGTGACCTCCGACGCGGTCTCCTTGGTCCTGCGCCCCGCCGACGGCGCCCCGGCGGGGGCCTTCCGCCCGGGCCAGTACGTCAGCGTCCGCACCGAACTCCCCGACGGCGCCCGCCAGATACGCCAGTACAGCCTCTCCGGTGACCCCGGCAGCCCGCATTGGCGCATCACCGTCAAGCGCGTGCGGGCCGGCGCGGGCCCGGAGGGCGAGGTGTCGTCCCGGCTGCACGAGCAGGCACGGACCGGCGACCTGCTCAGCGTCTCCGCACCGTTCGGCGACCTCGTCCTGCCGGAGGGCGACGGGCCCTTGCTGCTGGCGTCCGCGGGGATCGGCGTCACCCCGATGCTGTCCATGCTGCACCACCTGGCGGTCGCGGACCCGACCCGCCCGCTGACCGTGATGCACGCCGACCGCACCCCGGCCGACCACGCCCACCGCGACGAGCAGCGCCGGCTCGTCTCCTCGCTCCCGAACGCCCGCCTGCACCTGTGGTACGAGGAGCCCGGCGACAGCGCGCCGGAGGCGTTGTCCGGCCTGGCCGACGCGGCCGCACTCGATCTGCCCGACGGAGTGACCGCGTACCTGTGCGGCTCGCTGCCCTTCATGCGCGCGGTACGCGGCGACCTGCTCCGTCGCGGGGTGCCCGCGCACGCCGTCCACTACGAAGTCTTCGGCCCCGACCTCTGGCTCGGCAACGAATAACCCGACCCGGAAACCGGAAAGAAGGATGCGCGCGTGAACTCCACGTCCGAGGCCGTCGCCGCTGCGGTCACCTTCGTATGGCTCGGGATGGTCCTCGCCATCTCCTTCCTGGAGGCCCCGTTGAAGTTCCGGGCTCCGGGAGTGACCCTGCCCATCGGCCTCGGCATCGGCCGCGTCGTCTTCCGTGCGCTCAACCGCGTCGAGACCGTCCTCGCCGGTGTTCTCCTCGCAGCGGTGGCGACCGGCGGCCCTCCCCCGTCCGTAGGCGTGCTGACGGCAACTGCCGTGCTGCTGCTCGCCGTACAGCTCCTGGTGATCCGGCCCGCCCTCAACCGCCGTTCCACCCGCGTGCTCGCCGGTGAGAGCCTGCCGCGCTCCCGCGCCCACCATTTCTACGTGGCCGCCGAGACACTCAAGGTCCTCACTTTGCTCGCCCTGGGCCTGCTCACCGCCTGATCGGCCCCGCCGAAAGCCGGCCGGCCACCTAGTAACTGCCGTACGTGGGGCGGCCCGCCACGTCGTACGTGTGGATGGCGACGCCCGTGGAGGTGAGGCGGGCGTCCGTGTGCCGGAAGGCGGTCGGGACCGTGCCCTCGGCGAAGAGCCGGAGGCCGGTGCCGAGCACGACCGGGAACGTCAGCAGGTGCACGGTGTCGACGAGGTCGAGCGCGAGGAGCGACTGCGCGAGTGCCCCGCTGCCGTGGATCTGGAGCTCGCCCTCGGTGCGCTCCTTGAGAGCCGCGACCTCCTTGGCGAGGTCTGTGCCGATCACCGTGGTGCCCGCCCAGTCGGCCTGGGTCAGGGTCGAGGAGGCGACGTACTTCGGCAGGGCGTTCAGCTTGGCGGCGATCGGGTTGCCGGGGTCGGTGATCTTCGGCCAGTAGCTCGCGAAGATCTCGTACGTGCGCCTGCCGAGCAGGAAGGCTCCGACGCGGTCGAAGACCTCGATCATGAACCTGCCGAAGTCGTCGTCGTCGTACGGAAAGCTCCAGCCGCCGTGCTCGAAGCCGCTGCGGGGATCCTCGTCGGGACCGCCGGGGGCCTGGTAGACGCCGTCGAGGGTGACGAAGGTGGTGAGAACGAGCTTGCCCATGGCGCGTGCCTTCTTTCGCGGATGAGTCGGCCGGCCGTGATCGCGAACCGTCGGTCGTGAGTGGGGCCTGTTGTCACCAAGGCAGACCCCACCGGGACCCGCAACTCATCGCTCACCCGGCGTGGGTCGAGAACAGTCCTCCCGTCGGGCCCTGCTTGTCGCCGCCCTGGGCCTTCCTCAGGGCGTTGGCGAGGCTCTCGATGGTGAGGGACTGGAGGATCACCCGGCCGTTGCCCTCCAGGGTGGCCAGGGAGAGTCCCTCGCCGCCGAAGACCGCGTTCATGAGCCCCTGCCTGTTGAGGCCGCCGACGCGCTGGACCCCGTACTGGATGCCCTCCTCGAAGGCGACGACGCAGCCCGTGTCGACCTCGATGCGGCCGCCGAACTCGGCGGGGTTGAGGTCGATGAAGTTGCCCGCACCGGCGATGATCACGGTCCCGCGGCCGGTGAACTTCTCCAGGACGAAACCCTCGCCGCCGCTGCGCCCGGTACGGCCGCCCTGGAAGGCGATCCCGAAGTCCACGCTCGACTCGGCGGCCACGAAGGCGTCCTTCTCGGCGAACCACGCGCGCGTGCCGTCGAGTTCCAGGGCGCGCATCTCGCCGGGGAGCACACCGGCGAAGCCGACGGTGCCCTCCCCGCCCGTCGAGGTGAAGTACTGGAACGCCAGGGACTCGCCCGCGAGGGCTCGCTGGCCGACCTGCATGGCCGTGCCCATGGCCTGGCGCAGCATGCCGCCCATGCCGCCACCGGGGCCGCCGGCGCCTGGCTGCTGGCCGCCGCTGCCCGCGGGGCCGGAGAGCCGGGTCTCCATGGTCACGTTCGTGGTCTTGAAGAGGAACTTCCCCGCCTCGCAGTAGACGGTCTGCCCCGGCTGCAGGCTGACGACCGCCATCTGCATGGCGTTGCCGACGATTTCTTGCTGAAGAGTCACAAGACAAGAACGGGAGAAATGGGCTGAAAGGTTCCGGCCAGCCGGTCCCGTCGTCCGTTTGCCACCCGAACTCGTCGTCCGTTTGCCGCCAGCGCCAGGGGTCCGCGACGGCTGGGATGGACCCATGACTTCATCATCGTTTGCGCGGGAATCCATGAACGGCAAGGCATCCATGGAGGGCAAGGTGGCCCTCGTGACCGGCGGCAGCCGGGGGATCGGGGCGGCCACGGCGCTCCGGCTCGCCCGGGAGGGCGCCGATGTGGCCCTCACCTATGTGCGGGACAAGGAGGCCGCGGACGAGGTCGTACGGGAGATCTCCGCGCTCGGCCGGCGCGGGCTCGCCCTGCGGGCGGATTCCGCGGACGCGGGCGAGGCCGCCGGGGCGGTCGACCGCGCGGTGGAGGCGCTCGGTCGCCTCGACGTGCTCGTCAACAACGTGGGCGTGGGGGTGCTCGGCCCCCTGGACTCGCTGCCTCTCACCGAGGTGGACCGGGTGCTGGCGGTGAACGTGCGCGGGGTCTTCCTCGCCTCGCAGGCGGCGGCCGGGCATCTGGAACGCGGTGGCCGGATCGTCACGATCGGCACGTGCATGACGCAGCGGGTGCCCGGCCCGGGCGGCACGCTGTACGCGACCAGCAAGTCGGCCCTCATCGGGCTGACGAAGGCGCTGGCCCGCGAGCTGGGCGACCGCGGGGTCACCGTGAACATCGTCCATCCGGGGCCGGTCGACACCGACATGAACCCGGCGGACGGGCCGTACGCGTCCGGCCAGGCCTCGATGACCGCCCTCGGGCGTTTCGGCTCGGCGCAGGAGGTGGCGTCGATGGTCGCCTACCTGGCGGGCGGCGACGCGGCGTACGTCACCGGGGCGGAGTTCTCTGTGGACGGAGGGCATGCGGCGTAGCGGGCGACGGGGGCGGGTGGGAGAGCGGATCTCCGCCCTCCCACCCGCCCCCGGATACCGCCGGCCGGACCGGCTAGGACCCGCCCAGCTCCTGGTGGCGTGCCCGCAGTCGTTGCGCGCCCTCCTCCGTCAGGGAGCCGAACAGCCTCAGGCGGGAGATTCCGCCGTCCGGGAAGATGTCCACGCGCGCGTGGGTGCCCACAGCCGGTCCGGTGAGGACGAAGCGGTGGTTGGTGTCGGGCTGCAGGCGGGTGCGCGGGAGGACCTCCGTCCACTCGCCCTCCTCGCCGTTCCTGACGGACACCGATGCCCAGCCCGCCGAGTTGCCCTTGAGGTAGGCCGTGTCGATCTCCAGCGCCCGGATCTCCGACTGGGCGGGCAGCCGGTAGCGGATCCAGTCGTTGCCGTTGTCGCGGCGGCGACGGGTCTCCCAGCCGTCGTCCATCTTGCGTGAACGACCCGGCTGGATGGTGTTGGTGGCGGGCGAGTAGAAGAGGTTCGAGGCGTCCTCGGCCTGGCCGCCGTTCTCCAGGGCTACGACGTCGAACGTGCCCAGCGTGGTCAGCCACTTCGGGTCCGGTACGACCTCGCCGTACACGCGCAGCCGGGCGATGCCACCGTCCGGGTGCTGGTTGACGCGCAGGTGGGTGAAACGCTGCTCGACGGAGACGGCGAAGCCGTTCGCGGCGTGGCCGCCGACCGGGGTGCGCGGCAGAAGCGTCGTCCACTTCACGTCGTCCGCGAGGAGTTCCTCGGGAGTGGGCGCGCCCTCGACGGACGTCCCCTCGACCGACACCGCCTGCGGGTAGTTCCCGCGGAAGTGGGCCGTGTCGACGACGAGGCCGCGCACGACGCCGGGTGCGCCGAGCCGTACGAGCGCCCAGTCGTGGTCCTCAGCCGTGGGCCACGGATGCTCGGCCGAGACCCCGCGGCGGCGCCGTGTCTCCCAGCCGTCCATGATCTTGCCCTTGTGGCCGAAGTGCTCCGGGTCGAACTCGGCGCGCCCGGGCACGAGGAGGTTCTCCCGCTCGGCGAAGAACTCGTCGTTGGCCGCGACGACTCCGGCGCCCAGCTGCCGGTCGGCGAGGTTGGCGTACTGGGTGAAGGGGAAGTCGGCCGTGCGGTAGTCCGCGTACGGGTCACCGCCGCCGTACGGGTTCGCGTCTCCGGTGAAGTGAGGCAAAGAGGACTGCTGCTGCGCCGTCACGGTGATCAGTTCTTCCTTTCGAGGAGTCGGCCCGCGGGTTGCGTGAACTCGCCGTCGGCCACGATGCGTTCGCCGCGCAGCCAGGTGGACTTGACCACGCCGCTGAGCGTCTTGCCCGCGTACGCGGTGACCCG
Organism: Streptomyces sp. SAS_270; assembly: GCF_052543295.1. Taxonomy (NCBI): domain Bacteria; kingdom Bacillati; phylum Actinomycetota; class Actinomycetes; order Kitasatosporales; family Streptomycetaceae; genus Streptomyces; species Streptomyces sp. SAS_270. The sequence continues at coordinate 12,982 of NZ_JBMNDS010000011.1, read as the reverse complement.
GTTGCGGTGCTGCAGCGCGGCCGGGTCCACGGTGAAGGTCTCGTCGGGTGCGAGCACGGCGAAGTCGGCGTCGCGGCCCGCCTCGATGGCACCCTTGCGGTCGTCGAGGCCGACCAGCTGCGCCGTGCGCGTGGACATCCAGCGGACGACGTCCTCCAGGCCGTACCCGCGCCTCCGGGCCTCGGTCCAGACGGCGGCGAGGCTCAGCTGAAGGCCGGAGATGCCGCCCCACGCGGTCGCGAAGTCGTCGGTCTTCAGGTCGGCCGTGGAGGGTGAGTGGTCGGTGACGACACAGTCGACCGTGCCGTCGGCGAGCGCCTGCCACAGCAGGTCCTGGTTGGCGGCCTCGCGGATGGGCGGGCAGCACTTGAACTCGCTGGCGCCGTCCGGGACTTCCTCCGCGGTGAGCGTGAGGTAGTGCGGACAGGTCTCCACGGTGATGCGGACACCCTCGGCCTTCGCCGCGGCGATCAGCGGCAGCGCGTCGCTCGACGACAGGTGCAGCACATGCACGCGCGCATGCAGCCGCCTGGCCTGGGCGATGAGGTTGCCGATCGCGGTGTCCTCGGCGTCGCGCGGACGCGAGGCGAGGAAGTCGGCATACTTCTGGCCGCCCTTCTGCGGGGCCGCGGCCAGGTGGTGCGGGTCCTCGGCGTGCACGATGAGGAGACCGCCGAAGCCTGCGATCTCGGCCAGGGACTGGGCGAGCTGCTCCTGGTCCAGCTCGGGGAACTCCTCCACGCCCGACGGCGACAGGAACGCCTTGAAGCCGAAGACACCCGCGTCGTGCAGGGGGCGCAGGTGCTTGACGTTGTCGGGCAGCGCGCCACCCCAGAAGCCGACGTCGATGTGCGCCTTGGCGGCGGCGACGTCCTGCTTCGTACGAAGGTTGTCGACCGTCGTGGTCGGCGGGAGGGAGTTGAGCGGCATGTCGATCAGCGTGGTGATGCCGCCGGCGGCCGCGGCGCGTGTCGCGGTCCAGAAGCCCTCCCACTCCGTGCGCCCGGGGTCGTTGACGTGGACGTGGGTGTCGACGAGCCCGGGCAGCAGGACGTCGTCCCCGAAGTCCTCCAGCCGGGCTCCGGCCGGCACCTCGGCGTCGTACGCGAGTACGGCCGTGATCCTGCCCGCGGCGACCGCGACCGAGGCGGCCCGCGTCCCCTCGGGGGTAATGACGCGCGTCGAGCGCAGCACCAGTTCGACCATTCCGCCGTCTCCGTCTTGGGACACCCGGACCCCTCTCTCCATGCCGCCGCTTGCTCCCGCGTAGCGGATTTACCTCCGCGTAACGGAATTCAACGTTCTGTTGAAGGAGTCTTCACTCCCACCTTCATGCCGTCAAGGGCTCACCTGTCCACTGTGCCCCGGACCCGCCCACCCTGGACGTTTCCACAAAGTGGAATTAGAATTCCGTCACGCAGAACTTAGCTACGCACAACCGAGCAGTCAACCGACCGCCGGGTAGGCTGCATCACTGCCCAGTGAAAGGACCGCCGCCGTGCCGTCGTCCAGCGCCAACACCACCGACGCCGCCAAATCCCCCGCTCCCAGTGGTGGCGTCCAGTCCCTTGAGCGCGCCTTCGACCTGCTGGAGCGCATGGCGGACGCGGGGGGCGAGGTCGGGTTGAGCGAGCTGTCCGCGAGCAGCGGACTGCCGCTGCCCACCATCCACCGCCTGATGCGGACGCTGGTGTCCAGCGGCTACGTCCGCCAGCAGCCCAACCGGCGGTACGCGCTCGGACCCCGCCTCATCCGCCTCGGCGAGTCCGCCTCCCGGCTGCTCGGCACCTGGGCCCGGCCTTATCTCGCGCGCCTCGTGGAGGAGACCGGCGAGACGGCGAACATGGCGCTGCTCGACGGCGACGAGATCGTGTACGTGGCGCAGGTGCCGTCCAAGCACTCGATGCGCATGTTCACCGAGGTCGGCCGACGGGTGCTGCCGCACTCCACGGGCGTGGGCAAGGCGCTGCTCGCGCACACCCCGGCGGCCGAGGTGCGCGCGCTGCTCGCCCGGACCGGTATGCCCGCCGCCACGGACAAGACGATCACCACGGCGGACGGCTTCCTGACCGCCCTCGAAGAGGTACGCCGCCTCGGCTACGCGGTCGACGACAACGAGCAGGAGATCGGCGTCCGCTGTCTGGCGGTGCCCGTTCCCGACTCCCCCACCGCGGCCGCCATCTCGATCTCCGGCCCCGCGGGCCGCGTCACCGAGGCGGCCACGGACAGGATCGTGCCCGTGCTGCAGCAGGTCGCGGTGGAGCTGTCGCAGGCACTGGCGAACCCGGGCCCTGCCGCCTAGTTTCTAGGGGACGGTGCATCCCGGTCACCTCCCGGCGACAGGCTGCCGGTCAGCGCACCAGCAGGTCGATCACGCCCGTCAGGTCCTCCTCGCCGCCGCCCTCCGCCAGGCGGCGGCGCATCAGCTCGAAGTAGGGGCTGAGCAGTTCCGGGCTGACGCCCTGCTGCTCGGCGGTGCTCAGGAAGGTCGGCGTACCGGCCACCTGCATGGCGAGACCGGAGACCACCCCCTTGGTGTAGTCGCCGCTGCGCAGCTGGTCCGCGGTGTGGTGGACCGACGGGGCCATCGCGGTGAGCCAGTCGGCGAGCAGCGGGGCGAGCGACGCCGGGTCGATGTCCTCCTTGCGGATCAGGGCGAAGGCGTGCGCCGCCCCGGCGAACATCCCGTACATGGCGCTGAGCAGGGCCACGTCGTGCAGCGCCGCGAAGCCCGCGTCCTCGCCGACGTAGACGGTGCCGGCCGGGACGCCCAAGGTCTCCTGGTGCCGCTCGAACAGCTCGCGTGAGCCGCTGTAGAAGACGTAGCCGCCGGCCTCCGGGACACCGATCATCGGCGGAACGGCCATGATCCCGCCGTCCAGGTAGCGGGCACCCCGCGCGCGGGCCCACTCGGCGCGGGCGCGGGCCTGGGCAGGGGTGCTGGTCGTCAGGTTGACCAGGTCCCTGCCGGCGAGGTCGGTGGCGGACAGGGCCTCGCCGACCGAGGCGTCGTCCAGCAGACAGACGACGACCAGGGGGCTGGCCGCGACTGCTCGGGCGGCGCTGTCCGCGACGTCAGCACCCGCGGCGGCGAGCGCCGCCGCCCGGGTCGCAGTGCGGTTCCATACGGTGAGCGGGTGGCCGGCGGCCAGCCAGGTCCGGGCCAGTGCGGTACCCATCGCGCCGAGGCCCAGCAGCGTGACGGAGGTCTTCTCAACAGTGTTCTGTGCCATGCCGATTAGGCTGGCCGCAGGCCCGGAGGTGATCAAGTACGCACTTGGGAGTGGGTGGTTACCCCGGGGTGAGCGAGCACGTCGGAAGGGGTGGGGCATGACGACGTCGAACCGGCCGGGCACGGCGGACGGACACATCTGCGGCATCGACACCGCGATGGAGGTGATCGGGGGCAAGTGGAAGGTGCTCATCCTCTGGGCGCTCCACGAGCACTCCCCGTGCCGTTTCGGCGAGTTGCGTCGGCTGCTTCCGGGCATCACCGAGAAGGTGCTGGCCTCGCATCTGCGCGAGATGGAAGCGGACGGTGTCGTACGCCGTGTCTCCTACGACGAGGTGCCGCCTCGCGTCGAGTACTCGCTGACCGAAAACGGCGCACGCCTCAACGACGCGCTCCAGCCGCTGGCCGCCTGGGGACGCGAGCGGCCGACCGCTCAAGGGCGGGCGGAAAGAGCGGTCTGAGCGGCGTCCGCTCAGGCGGGCCCGCGGCGCTTCGACTCGCCTCAGCGCCGCGGCGGTTCGCCGAACAGTTCCACCGCGCTGCGTACGGCCGAGAGGCCTTTGGCGAGGGCGCTGACCGAGCCGATCGCGCCCGCGATCAGCAGCAGGGAGCGGCGCAGGCGCGGGATCTCGGGGATGCCGCTGACGGTCATCGCGGCGAGAGCGGCGAGTTCGTCCTCGGCGATGCCGCGGTCCGGGAACTCGGCGGGGTGCGCGGCGAGTTCACGGCGCAGCCGGGACACGGCGGACTTCAGTTCCGCCACCCTCGGATCCTCGTCGCTGCCGGTCACTGGCCTCTGCCCCAAGCTCCGCAACACAGCTCTCCCCCTCGCACGTCTTTGTGCGCAAGTCCTTCGTCGATCCGCCCAACTCCCCGTGGCGTTGGTCAGGCGCCGGGGGACGCGGGCCAGTAAACGCCACCCGATGCGCCGGGCGCCACTCCGAGGACCGAAATTCAGTCCCCGGACACCGCGGGGGCACACAGCGGCCCGTTCAGGTATGCAGGAACCATGACGGACAACGGAGACCAGGTGGCCGGAGTGCTGCTGGCGGCCGGCGGCGGCCGGCGCCTCGGAGGGCGGCCCAAGGCGCTGCTGGACCATCGGGGGCGCCCCCTGGTCGAGCACGCGGCTCTGGTGATGCGCGAGGGCGGCTGTAGCCGGATTCATGTGGTGCTCGGCGCCCGGGCCGAGGCCGTACGGGAGCGGGCCGAGCTGCCCGGCTGCGTTCTCGTGGACAACCCGGGGTGGGAGGAGGGCATGGGCTCCTCGCTGCGGGCGGGGCTCGCCTCGCTCGCGGGCACGGGTGCGCGGGCCGCGCTGGTGTCACTCGTCGACCAGCCGGGCATCGGCGCCGAGGCGGTGGCCCGCGTCCTGGCCGCGTACGAGTCCCCGGCGTCGCTCGTCGCGGCCGCCTACGACGGGGAGCGCGGCCATCCGGTGCTCTTCGGCGCCGACCACTGGGCCGGGATCGCGGCGACCGCCACGGGCGACCGGGGAGCGCGCGCCTACCTGAAGGCCCACGCGGACACGGTCAGGCTCGTCGAGTGCGGTGATGTGGCGCAGCCGTACGACATCGACACGGAGGGCGATCTCGTCCATCTCGAATGAACCTTGAGTGAAGGAGGTGGCACTGAGCGCCACCTTCTGTCGACCCTGAGAATCTCGACATCAACAAATCATTGAACTTCCACCATGAGGAAACTACTATCCACTGCTCAGAAGCGTCCTACTGCTCCGCGGGCGCTCACCGCCGTACCCGGGTCGATTGGCACCCGGTGCCACGCTCGCTGAAGGAAGTGACAGCTCATGTCCGCACCAGCGCCGTCCCCGCTGGCCATCGTCGACGCCGAGCCCCTGCCCCGGCAGGAAGAGGTCCTCACCGACGCGGCCCTCGCCTTCGTGGCCGAGCTGCACCGGCTGTTCACGCCCCGGCGTGACGAGCTCCTCGCCCGCCGGGCGGAGCGCCGCGCCGAGATCGCCCGCACCTCCTCGCTCGACTTCCTTCCGGAGACCGCCGCCGTCCGCGCGGACGACTCCTGGAAGGTCGCGCCCGCTCCGGCCGCGCTGAACGACCGCCGCGTCGAGATCACCGGCCCCACCGACCGCAAGATGACCATCAACGCCCTGAACTCGGGCGCGAAGGTCTGGCTCGCGGACTTCGAGGACGCCTCCGCGCCCACCTGGGAGAACGTGGTCCTCGGCCAGGTGAACCTGATCGACGCCTACAGCCGGAACATCGACTTCACGGACGAGCGCACCGGCAAGACGTACGCCCTCAAGGACAACGACCAGCTCGCCACCGTCGTGATGCGGCCCCGCGGCTGGCACCTGAGCGAGCGCCATCTCGTCGCCCCCGACGGCACCCAGGTCCCCGGCGCACTCGTCGACTTCGGCCTCTACTTCTTCCACAACGCGCAGCGCCTGATCGACCTCGGCAAAGGCCCGTATTTCTACCTGCCGAAGACGGAGTCGCACCTTGAGGCGCGCCTGTGGAACGACGTCTTCGTGTTCGCGCAGGACTACGTCGGCATCCCGCAGGGCACCGTCCGCGCGACCGTCCTGATCGAGACGATCACCGCGGCGTACGAGATGGAGGAGATCCTCTACGAACTCCGTGACCACGCCGCCGGGTTGAACGCGGGCCGCTGGGACTACCTCTTCTCCATCGTCAAGAACTTCCGTGACGGCGGCGCCAGGTTCGTCCTGCCGGACCGCAACGCGGTGACGATGACGGCCCCGTTCATGCGCGCGTACACCGAACTCCTCGTCCGCACCTGCCACAAGCGCGGCGCCCACGCGATCGGCGGCATGGCCGCGTTCATCCCCTCGCGCCGGGACGAAGAGGTCAACAAGGTCGCCTTCGAGAAGGTCAAGGCCGACAAGGACCGCGAGGCGGGCGACGGCTTCGACGGGTCCTGGGTGGCCCACCCCGACCTCGTTCCGATCGCCATGGCCTCCTTCGACGCCGTGCTCGGCGAAAAGCCGAACCAGAAGGACCGGCTGCGCGAGGACGTCGACGTCAAGCCGGGTGACCTGATCGCGATCGACTCGCTGAAGGCGCACCCCACGTACGACGGTCTGGTCAACGCCGTCCAGGTCGGCATCCGTTACATCGAGGCGTGGCTGCGCGGTCTCGGCGCGGTCGCCATCTTCAACCTGATGGAGGACGCGGCCACCGCCGAGATCTCCCGCTCGCAGATCTGGCAGTGGATCAACGCGGGCGTCGAGTTCGAGCACGCCGGGAACACGGTGAAGGCCACGCCCGAGCTGGCGCGCGAGGTCGCCGCCCGGGAACTCGCGAACATCCGCGCCGAGATCGGCGAGGAGGCCTTCGCGGCCGGCAACTGGCAGCAGGCGCACGACCTGCTCCTGCAGGTCTCGCTGGACGAGGACTACGCGGACTTCCTCACGCTGCCTGCGTACGAGCAGCTGGCCGGCTGAGGCTCACGGCACCGGCCTGTCCGGGTGGCTCCGGGACATTCCCGGGGCTACCCGGTCATCCCAGATGCACCGACCAGTCCTGTTCCGCCGCGGGTTTGCCGTGCAGGTCGGGGACCCGCTTGAGCCAGTTCGGGCGGCCCCGCCGGGTCCTCGCCGCGCGCTGGGCCTCCTCGGCGGCCAGTTCCTCCCGGGTGGGGAAGTCGGTGGGCAGCCAGGCTGCGGAGCTCTCCACGCGCGCGTGGAGGTACTGGACGTACGCCTCGCGGACCGCGTCCGGCGTCGAGAAGCCCCCCTCCTCGGCCAGCCAGGCGTCAGGTACGGCCGCCGTGACCTCGCGCAGCAGATCGAGCGTCACCCGGGGCGCCAGCTGCGCGTCGGCGGTCCGCACGTCGGGCGCGTAGCCCCCGAGGGCGTGGTGGCGGAAGTCGTAGGCCTTCTCGGGGTCCGAGGCGTCCCAGCGGTGGTGGAAGACCAGGGCCGCGCCGTGGTCGATGAGCCACAGCCGCGGCGGCGCGATGCCGAAGGTGGGCCAGATCATCAGGTTCGAGCTGTGCACCGTGCGGTCCACGTTGACGGTGAGGGCGTCGAGCCAGATCACCTTGCCCGCCTCCAGCGGGTCGACCGTGCACCGCTCGGCGACCTCCGGGGTGAAGTCCTTGGCGCCCGGAAGATAGTCCATGCCGAGGTTGAGCCCGGCACTGGCGTGCAGCAGGTCCTGGACCTCCTGATGCGGTTCGTCGGCGGCGACCGCCGGGTCGAAGTGCACGAGCACCAGTTCGGGGAAGCGCAGGCCGAGGGCGCGGGCCAGCTCGCCGACGATCACCTCGGCGACCAGCGCCTTGCGGCCCTGGGCGGAGCCGGTGAACTTCACGACGTAGGTCCCCAGGTCGTCGGCCTCGACGACTCCGGGCACGGAGCCGCCCGCCGTCAGCGGGGTCACGTATCGCACAGCAGTCACGTCGCGGAGCACACCGGCCACTTTAAATCAGCCGCTCACCGGGGTGCCTGGCATTAATGACCGGCCAGCGGGTTCGGCAGGGGCAGATAGCGGGCGTCCGCGCCGTCCGCGCCCGTCCAGCGCAGCAGCAGGTTCGTCTTGCCGGGCAGCGTGGGCGAGGCCAGCAGGCCCGCGATCTCGGGAAGGCCGTGCTCGGTGTCGTAGCGGATCAGCTCGCGGCGTACGGCGGCCCACAGGTCCTGCTCGGGGTGGCGTTCGGCGAGCAGGGCGGCCAGTTCGGCGAGGTGGTTGACGACCAGGCAGTACACGAGCCGTTCCCAGCCGGCCGCGCGCGTGACCTCCGGCAGCAGCTTCACGCCCTCCGCGTCCCGGAACAGCGCCTGGACGGGCAGGCCGTCGGCGTCGACGGCGACCAGGGTGTTCTGCAGGTGCGCCTCCAGGACGACGCCGTGGCGGGCGAACGCGTGCAGGGCGGGGGGCACCACCTGGCGCAGGTACGCCGCCCACCAGGCCGCCGGATCGGTGAGCCGGTCGAGCGGGCTGCCGTCGAAGCCCTCCACGAGGGCGGCGGACAGCAGCGGGGTCGCGCCCGGCAGGACGTGGTCGGCCAGTCCGTCGCGGACGAGGACGGCGAGTTCCTCGAAGGCGAAGTCCGCGGTGCGGTAGCCGCGGTCGCTCAGCCAGCCTGCCCGGCCGGGCAGGGCGGCGAAGGCCCGGACGACCGCCTCGTCCGTGCGGCGCAGCTTCAGCAGGTCGTGGCGCCACAGCCGACGGATGTCATTGGTGATGCGCACATCGAGGCTGAACTTCACGAACAGGTCGTCGCCGGGAACGTACAGCGTACGGACCGCGGCGGTCGGCCAGACAGAACGCCCGGTGCGGCCGAGGCGCACGAGCCGGCCGTCGGCGAGGGCGGCGCGGATCTCCGGGCGTCCGGCGACGAGGTCGAGCTGCCAGGGGTGGGCGGGGAGCAGCCGGTAGCCGGGCGGGGCGGTGCCCAGGGCGTCGAGCGCGCCCGTGTCGCCCTCCCCCACGACCGAGTCCTCGCGCACGCCGAGCAGTTCCAGCGGGAAGCGGGCGTACGCCTCGGGTGCGTACGACAGCCAGCCCGCGACCGGGCCGCCTCCGCGGGCCTTGGGCGCGGGATGGTAGGGGTGGCCGGTGATCAGTGACTGCTCGGACAACCGGTAGAGGTCGTCGGGCGGGGTCGCCCGGGCGCGTGCGCCGAGCAGTGCTGCCACCGCCTCCCGGCTGTCGATCATCTCGGCGGGCAGTTCGGAGTTGGACAGACCGGTGAGCCGGCGCAGTTCCTCGGCGGTGAGTTTGACCAACTCGGCGTGGCCGAGGCGGTGCCAGGCACCGTCCGCGTGCAGTTCGGGCCGGGCCGGGCGCCGCGTTCCGTGCACCCTGATCAGCCGGCCGCCGGCCCGCAGTCGGTGCACGCCCGGTTCCTCCGTGGGCTGCGCGGCCTCCCGCAGCAGGCAGTTGAGGAGGGGGGCTGCCGCGTAGGCGTCGGCGGCGGTCTCCAGGTCGTCCACGCGATCCATTCGTTCCCAACGGTCCATACGGTTCGTTCCATACGGTGCACTGGTGATCAGTATGTCTGTCGTCGTGGGCCGCCGCGACGCGGTCCCCGTAGCCAAGGAGCCCGACCGTGCACCGTCCCCTCACGCCCGACGCCGAGGGCGTGATCGCCGCCGAGCTGAGCGTCGTACGGCCCGACCTGTCGGCGTCGTACGCGGCCGGACTTCCCGGTGCCAGGGCAGCCGTGCTGTCGCGCCTGTGGCGTGCGCTGGCCCATGAGCCGATGCCCTGGATCGCGCGCCGCGAACCGGGGCCCGGCGGTCTGACGCTGCAGTTGGCCGACGGGCGCCGGTTGTCCGGTCCGCCCGCGGACCCGTACGCGACCGCCGCGTATGTCACCGAGGTACGGCTCGACGGCAGGTCGTACGACCGCCCGGCCCGGCTGATGACGGCGCTCACCGTCCCGCACGGGCCGGCCTTCGCCGCCGAGCTCGATCACAGCGTCGCCTCGTTGGCGCTCTCCCGCGCCGGTCAGCCCGGGCCGGGACCCGAACCGGGGACGAGCCGGGAGTGGGAGCAGCGGGTGGTCGACGGGCACCCGTACCACCCCAACTGCCGTTCCCGGCCCGGCTTCTCGGTGGCGGAGCAGCTCGCGTACGGCCCGGAGCACCGGCCCCTCGTGGAGCTGGGCCTCGCCGCCGTGCCGTCCGACGCATGCCTGGTCGCGGGCGACTGGCCGAAGTGGCTGCGCGACGGGGACCGGGTGCTGATCCCGGTGCACCCCTGGCAGGCGGATCACGTACTCGGCGCGAGCGACGTACTGGCCGGACTCGACGCGCTCGGTCCGGCAGCTCAAAAGGGGCTTCCCGCCCACCCGTTGATGTCGCTGCGCACGCTCGCGCTCCCCGACGGGCCGCATGTGAAGACGGCACTGAGTGCGCGGCTGACCTCGTCCGTGCGGGACATCTCGGTGCACTCGGTCGCGATCTCGGAGGCCGTCTCGGCGTTCGTGGAGAGCGTGGCCGGACGCACGGGCGGTCTGCTGCACGTGACACGCACCCTGGGAGCGGTCACCGCGCACACCCCCGACCTCGCCGCCGTGTTGCGCGAACCGCCGGAGGTGTACGTGTCGGCGGAGGCCGGCGAGCGCGTCGTCCCCGTGGCGGCCCTGCCCGCGACGGGCCTTTCGCAATCCCCTTCCTGGATGGCCGAGTTCACCCGGCTGACCCTCACGGTCGGTCTGCGGCTGCTGGATCTGGGCGTGGCCCTGGAGGCGCACGGACAGAACCTGCTCGTCGTGCTCTCCGCCACGGACGCGCCACTACGGCTCGTCTACCGCGACCTCGCCGACATCCGCGTCAGCCCGGCCCGGCTTGCCCGGCACGGCATCGCGGTCCCGAACCTGTCCGGACGCATCGTCACAGACGACGAAGTCACCCTGCGCCGCAAGCTCTTCGGCTCCCTTGTCGCCGGTGCGCTGGCGGCGACAGCGGGCTCGGCGCCCGCCCTGCGCGAGGCCCTCACCACCGCCGTACGGGATCTTCCGCGCACCGCGGACCTCGCGGCGCTCCTCGACGAACCGCTCCCGGCCAAGGCGCTGACCCTCATGCGACTGACCCCGCAGACGCCCGGCGACCAGTGGGCACGGCTCCCGAACCCCCTCATCTCACCCTCGTTTTGAAGCCGGACCCCTTTGCTCCATAGGATCCGGCGATGATCACAAGACAACGGCTGGCGGCAGGGGTCTGCGCCCTGCTCGCCGCCCTGACGGCCGGCATCGCCTTCCCGGCCGGAGCGGTCGCCGACGAAACGGCGGAGCAGGCCGCTCCCAAGGTCGAACTCGTGCTGGACGTCAGCGGTTCGATGCGGGCCCGGGACATCGACGGCGGCTCGCGGATGGCCGCGGCGAAGCAGGCGTTCAACGAGGTGCTGGACGCGACGCCCGAGGAGGTCCAGCTCGGCATACGCACCCTGGGCGCCAACTACCGCGGCAACGACCGCAAGACGGGCTGCAAGGACACCGAGCAGCTCTACCCGGTCGGACCGCTCGACCGGACCGAGGCGAAGACGGCGGTCGCGACGCTCGCACCCACCGGCTGGACGCCGATCGGACCCGCGCTACTGAAGGCGGCCGACGACCTGAACGGCGGCGAGGGTTCGCGCCGCATCGTCCTCATCAGCGACGGCGAGGACACCTGTCAGCCGCTCGACCCGTGCGAGGTCGCCCGCGACATCGCCGCCAAGGGGATCGGCCTCACGATCGACACCCTGGGGCTCGTCCCCGACGCGAAGACCCGCGACCAGCTCAGCTGCATCGCGGATGCTACCGGCGGGACGTACACCTCCGTTCAGCACAAGGAAGAACTCACCGACCGCGTCGGGCAGTTGGTGGAACGAGCGGCCGATCCGGTGGTGACACCGGTCGCCGTGGACGGCGCCGCGGCGTGCGCGAAGGCGCCCACCCTCAAGTCGGGGCTTTTCACCGACCGCGAGGAGTTCGGCCAGCAGCGCTGGTACCGCGTCGAGGTGCTGCCCGGTCAGGAGCTGCGCACGTCGGTGAGCGTCGCGGCGGACCGTGCCGTGAACCCCGACTACGGGGTGCTGCTGCGGGCGGTCACCGTGCACGGCCGCGAGATCGTGCGCGGTGAGGCGACGGGCAACGGCCGTACGGACGTGGTGTCGACGGGTCTGCGGTATCCGAAGCCCGAGCGGGACGACGACGACAGCGACAAGCCCGCGGCCGAGGTCGTGTGCCTGCAGGTCACCAACTCCTTCTCGGCGACGGCGGGCGTGAAGACCACGCCCGGCATGCCGTTGGAGCTGACGGTGGACGTGGTGGACGCCCCCGACCAGGCGGGCGACGTGGCCTCCTTCGGCCTCGGGCGCGGCTGGTGGCTGCTGGGCGCCCTGGTGCTCACCGGCTTCGTCGCCGGTCTGCTGTGGGGCTGGATCTCACGCTGGCGTGTCGCGGTCTGGAGGACCAACTGATGCGTATCACCCGTGTGTTGAGCGCGGCGCTTCTGACGCTCGGGCTCGCCGTGGCCCCCGCCGCGGCCGCCTCCTCGCCCTCCCCGAGCCCTTCGGACGACAGCGGCGCCCCCACCGAGGCGGGCACCTCCTTCCGTACGGCGACCGAGATCGACCAGGGTCAGCAGGCCACCGCCGGTGCGTCCACGGGCGACTACCTGTACTGGTCGTTCCCCGCGGACGCCGGGCAGCGGCCCACCGTGAAGGCGACGGTCAAGCTGCCCGACACGCACGCCGGCGAGACCTGGCAGATCGATGTGTACGACGGACTGCGGCGCCGACAGGCGTGCCAGTACGGGGCGCAGACCCGGACGGCGGCGCAGAGCACCGCCTCCGTGGACCTGGCCTGCACCATGCGCACGGTCCGCGCCTGGTCGGAGACCTGGGCGAACGACCCGCTGCCGGGCACGTACTACATCCGGCTGACCGTCACCGGACTGCAGTCGTCCGACCTCGGGCAGCCGGTCGACGCGTCGGTCCAGGTCGACTCCAAGGACATCGGCGGCGCGGCCGCGGTCGACGGCTCGCTCGCGAAGCCGCTGGTCCCGGGGATCGCGACGACCTCCGAGAAGTCGGACTCGGACGAGGACTCCGGCCGCGCGCAGGCCGCGCTGTCCTCGATCGAACCCGACGGCGGCTGGGCCTCCGGCTGGTGGTCCGACCGATGGGTGTGGACGGGGATCGGCGGCATCCTGGCCGCGCTCGCGGGCATCGGCGGCTACGCGCTCACGCGCGGCTCGGGACGGCCCGCACGGGCGCCGTCGGGTATGTGACGCACCCATGAAAGGCGGAGGCCCGC